>JAZDPI010000076.1:0-2543 GCA_043797775.1 Candidatus Eiseniibacteriota bacterium | reverse complement strand
CGGGCGCAAACGAGATGAACCCCGCCAAGCCCGCGACGGAAAGCGCGGCGGCTCCAACCCAGAAGCGCATTTCCCGGCCGGGAAGGACCTTCCTGAAATCCAGCGAGCCGCTCAGAGCGGCGCCTTCCTCGACGAGCGCGTCGATGATCGCCCTGGAATAGAACGAAGAGAACCGTTCAGTCCGACCGCCGAGCTGAAGCGCCGCTATAAGGAGGTTTCTCTCGCCGGGTGCAATCCCGTCGCCCATAACGGCCACACGAGAGAGCGTAGGCAGCCTCAGCAGTGGAAGCATCACCGCGGCAATCAAAATGACGGGAAGCCCGAAGACCGCGACAAAGCCGAGCGGTTTCGCGGCGACGGATTCCGCCCCGGCAAGCAATACCGTGAGAGTCGAAAGAAAGAAAGCGGCGGCACACAGGACGAGCGCCCTGAGAAGCCAGAGGCACACGGAGGTGCCCGCCAGCATAACCCGTGCGCGAGCGAGGTTCCGCCTCAAGGTTGCGTAAGCCTGTGTGTCGGGTGCCATGGCAGCTTCTCCAGCGACAGGGGTCGTTCCGGTGGTTGTAGAGGCGAGCCCGGCCTCGGGCAAACCCCCATCGGGTCTAGCCCGGCGACGAGCCCCTTCGGCGGGCCGGCCCGACTCACTAACGCCCCCCTAGTGGGTGAGCGAATAGAGAACTACATTGACTGCCAGTTTGAGGGCTTCCTCTCGTTTTTCGGGAGGGTCGCCATGGATTTCGGGGTCTTCCAGGCCGTCACCGATATCGGCCTCATGCGTATAGAATACCACGACCCTTCCTTCGTGGACAATGCCGTACCCCTTCGGCGGAAACCCATCATGCTCGTGTATTTTGGGCGGGCCGTTCGCGAAATCATAGAAGCAGTGATACAACTCGTGGTCAAACGGCAATTCGACAAGTTCCTTGTCGGGGAAAACCAGTTTCAGCTGCTCGCGGAACGACTTGTCCATACCGTAGTCGTCATCGGCGAAGAGAAAGCCGCCGCCGGTGAGATGCTTCCTCAATCGCTCGGCCTCCCTTTTTGTAAAGCGGACATTTCCGTGGCCGCTCATCCAGAGGAAGGGATAGTTGAAAAAATCCTCATCCACTATGGCCACCGTCCTCTCCTCCTCGGCCGCGACCTTGACGGAAGTCCTGCTGCGAAGGGCGCGGTGCAGGTTGCGGAGTGACGTCTTGTTCCCGTACCAATCGCCACCGCCGCCGTACTTGAGCCGCGCAACGACGAAACCGTTCAGCGGGGGTTCCTTGAGGATGACCTTTGCCGTGCCCGGGGTGCTAAGAACACACAGCGCCAGCAAGGCAAGAAGCAGCGAACGCGTCACGGACGCGATCCGCGTCAACGTGCTGCGCGGGGCACTTGCTCCAGCGAGCCTGAGAAGCAACGAACTCGTCACGAACGCGACCCGCATGACACTGGTGTCTAACAAGTTCCCCCTCCGCTTGCGATACTCGGGCTAACGGACCCGTATGGCATGCCCTGTAGACTCATACGCCTGCAGAAGCCCCAGGTTCCGGGCACTGCGCCTCGGACCGGGCCCCTCAAACCGCAGAGGCCGCCTCAAACCGAAAAGCCACCCCGAAAGGTGGCTTCCCGTGCAACATCAGAACGGGCAGAAAGATAGAGGCTTGCCCTCACTTACGCATCCTGGTCTCCCTCGGCCCACGCAGATCAAGTGCCAGCGCGCTGGCGACATAGACGGAGGAAAACGTACCGAACCCCACACCGATGCACATGGTAAGGGCGAAATCGTGAATGACCTCTCCCCCGAGGAAAAGAAGGGCACCCGCGGTGAACAGAGTCGTGACCCCGGTAAGCACGGTACGACTGAGCGTTTGATTTATGCTCAGGTTCATCACTTTGACGAGCGGCTCCCGCCTGAGAAGCTTGGTTTGCTCGCGGATTCTGTCGAACACCACAATCGTGTCGTTTATCGAGTAGCCCGCAATCGTGAGGAGGGCGGCAAAAACCGTGAGCGTAATCTCCGTGTTGAGAATCGAGAGGATCCCCAGCGTTATGAAAACGTCGTGGAACAACGCTATAACGGCCCCGACGGCAAACAGGAACTCGTAGCGCCATCCCACGTAAACGAGGATCCCGGCGAGCGCCCAGAGTACGGCCCATATGACCTTGCTTCTCAACTCGCGGCCGATTCTCGGGCCGACGGTCTCCTCTCTTCTGAGCTCCACGCTGACACCGGGTATATGTTTCTCAAGCGCGTCCTTGATGGCAGGAAACGCCTCAGCCTTTTCTTCCGACTGCGGAAGCCTGAGGAGGTAGCCCCCCTCTTCGCCGATACTCTGGAGCTCGATCTTCCCGCCTCCGGTGCCGGAGAGCGCCGCTCTGACCCGGGCCGCCGGCTGGTGCGGGTCGAGAGCCACCTGGATGAGCGTTCCACCCGTGAAATCGACGCCGAGCCTCGGACCGCCGTGCGAGATCAGAGATACCACCCCTGCGACGATCAGAATTCCCGAGAAAAGGTACGCGAATTTCCTATAATCCATGAATCTGATGTTTGTCTCGCC
>JAZDPI010000065.1:0-4018 GCA_043797775.1 Candidatus Eiseniibacteriota bacterium | reverse complement strand
CGTCTGGCCACAACTGCCCGGCAAGTCTCGTAACGCTGTACCTGATTCAAAGTAAGTGTCACCTCTTGAGTGCTCATGCTGTGTCTCCTTCTCCAAAGAAAACAACAGCATAGCACTCGGGGGTGACATTTTCCCTTTGGCGTTACACCCTGACATTATCGCCTTGGCTCCACACACGCCGCCCTCTATCAGTTGACCGTGTTCTTGCCAGGTGCTATATTCCGTCGGTGCCTCTTGCCGGGGTTTCTTGTCAGGCAGGAGCTTTCTAGCCCCTACGTTTCAGAGCTTGCCGAAAGGAGTAGTCCATGAAGCTCGGAGTTTTCTACAGGAGATGTATCGAAGCGGGGATCCACGCTGACAACAGGGGGGCGGCCGGAATAAAGAGACTTCTCAAGGAAGAGAAGGACAGGTATGACAAGCTCGAAGGCCTCGAGAAGGAATTCTATGATCTCGAACGTCTCAAGAACCCATACACCGACTGCCGGATTCTCTACGGAGACGCCAACATAGAAGTGAAATGCATGTTGGTGGGCATCGATGCCCACTCGGACGAACTGCTTCTGGCCAACGAGCTGAGGCGGCGCGGCAAGAAGGTCGATCTCGTTCTCACGCATCATCCGGCGGGCCATGCCGTGAAGAGGCTTCCGGAAGTGATGGACATACAGATGGAGTACTGGATGAGCTACGGCGTTCCCTCTCACATCGCCGAGTCCCTGATAGCGGACAAGAAGACGTGGGCCTTGAGGCAATTCCACGTGCGGAACTCGGATGCGCCGGTGGACCTCGCACGGATTCTGGACATACCGTTCATGGGCGTGCACACCCCGGCCGACAATTGGGCCGCCACTCACATGCAGCAGCAAATCGACAAGGCCAAGCCGAGGACCGTCGGCGACGTTGTGGACGTCATTCTGAAGGAGCCTGACTACAGGCATCACGCGAAGCTTCAGGCGGCTCCGACCATTGTGACCGGCAGAAAGGAAAACCGCTGCGGCAAAGTCTACGTGGACATGACCGGCGGAATCATGGCAGGGAAGGACTTTCTGCCCGAGCTTTCCAGGCGGGGAGTGAGCACCATCGTCTTGATGCACATTCCGGACGACGCGGTTGACAAGGCCAAAGAGGAAAAAATGAACGTCATCATTGCCGGCCACATCGCCAGCGACTCGCTCGGAATGAATCTTCTTCTCGACAACGCCCTGGATGGGAAAGTAGAGGTAATCGACTGCTCGGGATTCAGACGTTTCACGAGAAAGCCCAAGAAGTAACCTGAACCGAACAGCAAGGCGGGCGCATCGATCAATGGCACAATCGAGTTCCAGAATCTTTAGGGTCGCGCTTGCCCAGACAAACCTGACCGTCGGCGACTTGGAAGGGAACACGCGCAAGATCGTCGAGTACATCGGCAAAGCGCGCGATCACCAGGCCGACCTCGTAGCTTTCCCCGAGCTGTCCATTTCCGGCTATCCGCCGGAAGACCTTCTCCTGAAACCTGCCTTCGTGTCGGGGTGCCGCGAGGCGCTCAATGCGATCGTCCGCCAAACAAAGAGTATAATCGCGGTAATAGGCTTCCCTCATAGGGATGGGGCGCTGTTCAACGCCGCGGCGATCGCCGTCGATGGGCAGCTTGCCTCCGTCTACAAGAAGATACTCCTGCCCAACTACGGCGTCTTCGACGAGAAACGCTACTTCTCGCCCGGAGACGAGGCGACCGTCTATGAAACCGGGGATTTCCATTTCGCCGTCAACGTCTGTGAGGACATCTGGAGACCCGAGATAACAAGAGACCAGATCGTGGACGGAGGCGCGGACATAATTGTCAACATATCGTCGTCACCCTACTATGTGGAGAAGGGAAGAGAGCGGGAGGAAATGCTCTCGGCTCGGGCGCGCGACAACTGTGTGGCCGTTTGCTACGTGAATCTCGTAGGCGGGCAGGACGAGCTTGTGTTCGACGGCGAGAGCTTGATCCTCACGCAGGACGGAACCGTTCTGGCGCGTGCACCGCAGTTCGAAGAGGCTCTGCTGGTCGCGGACATTGACGTTGGCGCGATAGCCGTGCACAAAGGAAAAGCCGATACGGCGGGACGAACTCCAGGCGGGGCCTCCTTGCCGGGCGCGCCCGCTCCCCGGGGCTCCGGCCCGAAGGGCACGAACGTTGACGGTGCGGATTCGGCCGGTAGGGCCGTTACGGGCTACGTCCCTGTCCCGCGAAAGGTCAGAGTGGTCAGACTGCCCGGCCGGCAGGCGGCCCCGGCCCGTACGCCCGTCGAGCCCGTGAAAGCCATCAGACGCGGCACCATAGAGGAGATATACAGGGCGCTGGTGCTTGGAACCGGCGACTACGTTCGCAAGAACGGTTTCGGGAGCGCGGTGATCGGCCTGAGCGGGGGCATCGATTCTTCTCTCGTTGCCGCGATTGCCGCGGACGCTCTTGGTGCAGGCAACGTCACCGGCGTCTTCATGCCTTCTCGCTTCACATCGGAGCAGAGCCGACTCGACGCAGAGGAATTGGCGCAGAGGCTGGAAGTACGGCTGCTCAACATTTCCATCGAGGAGTCTTTCCGGGCGCATCTGCAGACACTCGGCTCCGCCTTTGAGGGACGCCCGCCGGACGTCACGGAAGAGAACATCCAGGCGCGAATAAGGGGCAACCTTCTTATGGCCCTTTCCAACAAGTTCGGATGGCTCGTTCTCACGACGGGAAACAAGAGCGAGATAGCGGTCGGATACTCCACGTTGTACGGCGACACTGCGGGAGGCTACGCTGTCATACGAGACGTGCCCAAGACCCTCGTGTACGAGCTTGCCAGATTCAGAAACACGCGACCCGGCGGGCCGGCCATAAGCGACTCCATCCTAACCAAAGCGCCGTCGGCGGAGCTCAAACCCGATCAGAAGGATCAGGACTTGCTCCCTCCGTACGAGGTGCTCGATTCCATCGTAGAGGCCTACGTTGAAAAGGACGAGAGCCGCGAAGCGATCATTTCCAAAGGCTTTGCCCCGGAAGTCGTCGACAAGGTCATGAGGATGGTGGACTCGAGCGAGTACAAGCGACGGCAGCTTCCTCCGGGGGTCAAGATCACACCCAAGGCATTCGGCAAGGACAGGCGAATGCCCATTACAAATCTATACAAAGAGGTGCGATAAAGAGCGACGCGGTCGGGAAGGGGTGTGAAGCGGCGCAGGTGTGGTTGGGTGAAGCGTGGAGGAGGCCGTGTTGCGCGCGGAGCCGACGCTCACGTGGAAGGTTTGTCGAGGGCCGTGCGCAGGACTGCGGCGCCCTCCAGAGGAGCCGGCACCCCGGACTTGAGACGCTCCTTTATCTTCGTCTCGTTGCGATCGTATCGGTGGCGCAGGTCGGTCGGGAGGAAAGTCGCTATTATCTTCGAGACCACCATCACGCTGGGGGCAAGCCGGGAGTGAGCCACCGGTTTGGTGGGTTTGTCGGTGCAGATCACGAAGAGTGCAAACAGCACGGCGACTATGAGCAGGGACTTTACAAATCCAAACGCCCCCCCTGCGATTCTGTCGATCCAACCGATATTAATGGCCTCGATCGCGGAGCGGGCGGCGAGACCGATCAGTTTGAACAACAGGAGAACGATCACGAGAATTATGACGAAAGAAATGATGGTCTGAGCGACGGGGACGTCGATCCACGTGCTGAGATAGCGACCGAAGAAGTCGTGGTAGCGGAAGGCGATGATGACGGCGAAGATAAGTCCAAGCAAGGACAGGGCCTGCCGCACGAATCCCTTGACCAACCCCTGAACCACCCCGACCACACAGATTACTATTATGGTAACGTCCAACCAGTTCATGGCGTGAGTATTGCGCAATGCCACGTGGGCTGTCAATCGTTTTTTGGGGGCGATGTGGAGCCAAGGCGATAATGTCAGGGTGTAGTGCCAAAGGGAAAATGTCACCCCCGAGTGCTATGCTGTTGTTTTCTTTGGAGAAGGAGACACAGCATGAGCACTCAAGAGGTGACACTTACTTTGAATCAGGTACAGCG
>JAZDPI010000064.1:0-16557 GCA_043797775.1 Candidatus Eiseniibacteriota bacterium | reverse complement strand
GATCCTATCAAGCCAGCCGGCGCATCGTGTCTTCCCGACATAGAGCCCGAGATGAACCAGAAGGTGAGCAAGTGGGTCGAGTTCTACGTTACCGACGGCCGCAAGGTGTTCCTGAGCTGGATGAGACGATCCAAGCAGTACATGGACATGGTGAGGTCGATCCTGGTGAGCGAGGGCCTTCCCTCTGACCTGGCCTATTTGGTTCTCATAGAGAGCGGCTTCAACCTCCACGCTCGCAGCGTGGCTCACGCCGTCGGCCCGTGGCAGTTCATCCTCGGGACGGCACGCATCTTCGGCCTGCGAGTGGACCCGTGGGTTGACGAGAGATGTGACCCGGAGCGCTCAACTGTGGCGGCCGCCAGGTATCTGAAGCATCTCTACTCAATGTTCGAATCCTGGCCGCTCGCGATAGCTGCGTACAACGGTGGTGAGGGGCGGGTGTCTCGAGCGCTCAAACTCCAGAACGAGACCGATTTTTGGGCACTGCGCCTTCCCCGCCAAACCGAAGAATACGTGCCGCAGTTCATGGCCATGCTTCACGTGGCAAGGGACCCGGGCAAATACGGGCTCGAGGCTGACTTCCCCGCCGGCATGCCGTTCGAGGAGGTCGTGGTGCACGGACCCCTAGACTTGGGTCGTGTCGCCCAACTCTGCAACATCCCACCCGATTCCGTGAAGCTACTCAACCCGGCCTTCAAGCGTCAGAAGACGCCGGCGCGCAAGGGCGGCAGTAGGGTCAGACTTCCCGAGGGCAAGGCCCGAGCGTACGTAGCGATGCTTGCGAAGGAAGGCATAAGGGCCGACTATCTGAGTGGACCGTCCGGTGCGGGTGCCGGCGACTTCGGGCCGCCCGAGCGGCCTGACAACTACGCGCAGGCGCCGCCTGCAGGTGCCGCGGACGACGAATGCTCACCCGTCCAGGGCGATCTCTATCTTACCTACACCGTGCGCAGGGGCGACAATCTTCACACAATCGCCAGAAACTTCGATGTCAGAGTGAACGAAATAAGAGAGTTCAATGACATCGGGGCCCGGAACATCATAAAGCCCGGCCAGAAGCTCTTCATTCCCAGAGACGCCGTCAAACTCGCGGGCACCCCTTCCCCAAAGCAGGTGCGGACCTCGGCCAAGATAGTCCACGTCGTAAAGTCGGGCGACACCCTTTACCACATCGCCAGGAGTTACGGCGTGACGGTGAAAGACCTCGTGCGTTGGAATTCCCTCGGTTCCTCAACGCTCATCCGCAAAGGTCAGAGACTGACAATCCTCCCGGATCAGCAGGCAGCGCCTGCCACCCCCGAAGAGCAGGGTTCGGGGGAGTAAGCTCCTGACGCTTCAGAATCTCACTGAACCGGACAGACGGTGGGAATTGTCCAGGTCCTCGTGGCTCACGAACGCATAGTCGAAGCCGAACTTCGAGAACCGCGCGCCCGTTCCCACGGTGAAACGGCCGGCGTCCAACCCCGCCCGGAAGGCCATTGAGCGTTTCAACCAGTACTCGCCGCCGATCTTGAAGTCCGCAGTAAAAGGACCGGCCGACACCTGGCTCCCCAGAGTCCTTCTTTCGAAGCCCAGGTGTGCATCCAGGGCAAGCGTGCCGACCCCCCTCGAAGGGGCCAAAGTGCTTCGTGTACTGCCCGCCCATCCTGACCATGGGCGCCACGAACTCATGATGGCCGCTGTCCCACGCGAGCTGCGTTGTAGTCGCATCCGACACGACGACGCCCAAGGACGCAGAACTGTTCAGCTCAAACGTCGCACCGATGTCGGCGCCCGCCCCCAGGCTACTGTTGTCCATGAGTTCTTGTCTGACCAGCTTGAACGTGGCTCCCACCGAGAGTCTGTCCGTGAACTTCGCTGCATAAGAGAGCAGAAGGGCCACGTCGGCGTTGTTCTTCCACACAATCTTCCCTTCGTCGAACAGAATGCGTTCTCCGGGCTCCCACTTCCCGTTCCCCTCCCCCTCGTCGAAGGTTCCCTCGACCCCGTCCACACCGAAATCCTCCCACTCCATGTTCTTCGTGTAAGGAATGTCATCCACGGCCAATCTGATGATTGCGGCCCCCAGGCAAGAGCGCTTCTCCCCAGGCCTCGACAGGGGCAGAGCCACTGCCACGAAATCGTAGTTGATCACGTCTCCGAACTGCTCGGCGTGCATAGCCTCAAGCTCTCGCTCGCGGATATCCGCCAGTCCAGCCGGGTTCCAGTAAACCGCGCTGGCGTCGTCTGCCAGAGCCACAAAAGCACCGCCCATCCCGAGGGCCCTGGCACCCGGCCCGACCTTCAGGAACTCCGCCGCGTACTTGTCCGCGAGAACGGAGCTCGTGCAGGCAACGACGGCAAAAAGACAGATCAGCACCAACAACGCCAATCTCACAGGTTCCTCCTGTATTCTGTCAGATAGAATCGTACCATCACTCTTCCGGCCAGTCAACGCCCTACTGACGCCCTACAACTTTCCACGAAGCCCGGAAAGGAGCTTCCATATCACATACTCCCTGATAGTACCTCGCTCCTCCTCGCCGAGGGAGGTGAAGGCGCATCCTATTCTGTATCTGAGCACCTTCTTTCCCTCCTTTTCCGGAAGACTCCGCACCACAACAGCCTCGGCCTTTATCTCCTGCGGCTTGTCGAATCTGCCGAAGGCAGGCAGCAACATCGTAACCGCGACTTTCGTAAGAGGCGGGAGATGCTTCCCTACCTCACAATACACCCCACCCTCGCTCAGGTTCGCGCTTTCCGCCGGAAGCATCTCTGCACGATAGGGCTCCTCGCTCTCCTTCAACTGAACCGGAACCCTGGCCTCGACTCGGTGGCTTTGTCTGCGTTCCACAAAGGGCTTCTTCTCTTCCATCTGTGACTCCTTGGCATCCGGACAACGAGACACGTTCTATCCCGCCGGGACAACGTCCATCGCTCGTGCAATCGGATCCACTCTCGCGATTTGTACGTCGAGAGTCTGGCCAAGAGAATAACGCCGACCCCTTCTCCGCCCGACCAACGACATGGTCGCCTCGTCGAAGAAATACGCGTCGTCCCCCAGCACGTCTCTGGATACCACGCCTTCCACCCAGTGGTCAAATGTTTCTACAAAGAACCCCGAACCGATCACGCCGACGATGATCCCTTCGAAAACGTCTCCGACGAAGCGCTGCATGAATCTCAGGGATTTCATCCTCTCGGCCTTCCTCTCCGCATCGTCCGCCCTCACCTCTCTCGCCGAGCACAGCTCTGCAACCGCCGGGAGTCTGCTCTCCAGTTGCCGGGGGATTCTGCTCCCGCCCCGCACGAGGCAGTGCTTCGCTATCCGGTGGTCCACCAAATCGGCGTATCTCCGTATGGGAGACGTGAAATGGCAGTACGAGTCAGCGGCGAGTCCGTAGTGTCCCGTGTTCGACACCGAGTAGACCGCCTTCTCCATCGTGCGGACGAACAGCGACGTGAGGAGCCTCTTTCTCCTGTTCGCTCCGAGGGATTCAATCCTGTGTCCCATCCGACGGAAATCCTCCCTGGGTCGCACGATTTCGTCGGCACCGACGATCTTCACCGCCCGGAAGAACTTTTCCAACTCCTCCTTCTTCATCTTCGGATGCACGCGATACAGGAAAGGCACGTGCTTCTCCTCAATCCTGGCCGCCACCTCCGTGTTTGCGAGGATCATCAATTCCTCTATCAGTGAGTGTGAACCCTTCTTCTCGTCGAGGCACAGTCCCTCGGGCTTCCCGTCAGGGAGAAGCCTTGTCTTGAGCTCTGCCACCTCCAGCTCAACGGCCCCTCTGACTCGTCTCCTGTCCTTCAGTGCGACCGACAGGGAACTCAGGCCCCTCAGCGCACGGTCCACGTCGGGAGGCAAGCGAAGCCTGCCTTCCAGGGCCGACTCAGCCTCATCGTAGCTGAGACGTCTCACACTGTTGATAACGGTCTCCACAAACCTGGTGCGCCGAACCTCACCGTCCGGCGTCACTTCCATCAGAATGCTGATGCAGAGCTTTCGATCTCCCGGCGTGAGACTGCACAGTTCGTTCGAGAGTCTCTGTGGAAGCATCGGAAAGACGGTGTCCGGCAGGTAGACGCTGTTCCCGCGCTCCATCGCCTCCAGGTCAACGGCACGTCCCTCGTCCACGTAAGCTGAGACGTCGGCGATGTGCACGCCCACCTCCAGCAAATCCCCTGAGACTCTCCTCAGGGAGACTGCGTCGTCGAAATCATGTGCCTCTTCGGGATCTATGGTGAACACAAGATGGTCTCTCAGCTCCGCCCTGCCCTCGCTCGACGGCTCCGAGAGGCTCGCGGACTCCTGTAGTGCTCCGCCGCCAAACTCCACGGGTATGCCCAATTCCTTGGCCACTATGAGGCTGTCCAGCCGCGCATCGCCGGCATCTCCCAACACCTCCCTCACCGAACATCTATTGACCTCGCGTGCGTGCCTGCCAATCAGCTCCGCCACGACTCGCCGGCCCTCCAGGGAAGCGTAAGTCTTTTCGCCGGCAAGCACGAGCGGAGCGGGAAATCTGGCGGCGTCCGGGATAAGCACGTGGCCGCCCCTCGTTTTCGCCACGACCCCGGTCAGCTCCCTTGCAGGACGATGAACGACCCTCTCTACTCTTCCCTCCAGAAGACCTGATCGAGGGCTTCTCCTCACGTTTATCTCCACCTCGTCACCGTCCAGTGCCCCTGCGAGGTGCCTCGAGGCTACGTAGACGTCCCCCTCGCCCCCGTCGTTGACTACAAATCCGTAACGCGGCGAGCTTCTCTGCAGTCGCCCGACTATTCTCCAACCGCGCGAACGTGTCCTTGCCTTTCTCACCGAGTGCCCGATCCTGTGTCCCGCCTGTCGGCGAACCGAAGACGTTCGGCCCGACGCCCTGCGTCGCGGCTCCATCACGCCGCCTTCGTCTCCAGCGATAACGCCGGAGCCCAGCTCTTCAGCGGAAGGTGGTACTCCGGCGTTGTCCAGGGATCTCCGAAAACCCCGATTCCCTCGCTATCGTATTCTCTTCTTGTGACGGTCCCTCCTCAGACGCTTCTTTCTCTTGTGAGTGGCTATCTTCTTCCTCTTTCTCTTCCTTCCACAACCCATGTGTGAGCCTCCATCTCAACCGTTGCTCAGAACGCGGTACCTATTCCTCCGAAACAATGGACCTCAGGGCCGGTGCAGGCTTGAACACGGGCATCAGCCTCGCGGGAACGACGATGTCCTCGCCGGTCCTGGGGTTCTTTCCCACACTCAGTCCTTTCTCGACTACAGAGAACGTACCGAAACCTCTGAGCTTGACGTCGCTGCCCTCGCTCAGAGCCATCGAGATCGAGCAGAGTATCTCCTCGACAAGCTTTGCGGTCTCAGTGCGTCCACGCCTCGTGCGTCTGGAGACTTCTTTGACTATCTCCGCCTTTGTCATGGCGTCACCCCCGGTTTCCGATGCCGTCACCTGCAGGTCGAACAGGAACCGCCGCTGCAGCTGCCGCAAGAGGAACCCGTTCTCGCACTGCCGGAAGACTTCCCAGAAGAGCGCACACCAAATATGGAGAAGAGCCGCTCTGACCTGCGTCCGCCGCACTTCGGGCATTTCATTGCTCTGTCCTTTCCGACGGCGCAGAGCACCTCAAAACGTTCTCCACACGAACAGCACCTGAACTCGTAAATAGGCATCAGTCACACACTCCGCCCTACGCTATCATAACGTCACAGGCGTGTCAAATGCCTTCCTCGGTAAGCTCGTCCGGTATGCCGACTATCGCCGCGTCGCACGGCGTAAACGCTTCGGGCAGGGCGTTTGCCGCCTCCCGACCCTTGACAAAAAAGACAACCTGCCCCGGCGCAGCGCTCACCGTGTCCACCGCGACCAGGTGACCCCCGTGGGGTCTTCCCTTCTCGTCAATGGGTTCGATGACAAGCAGCCTGTGTCCCTTGAGTGCAGGCACTTTCGCCGTCGAAACGACCGTCCCGACTACCTTTGCAAGGTGCACCGCGACCTCACGTCGTGGGCAGGAGGCCCGCCCGAGCATCCAGTTTCAGAGTATCTTCTCAAACAGTGCCGGATCGGGTCTGGCGATGACGACCTTTCGTACGAGGAGTCCCTTCTGCCTCGCGGGGGCGCTCCCGGCCTCCACGGCGGCCTCCACCTCGCTCACCTCACCCGTCATAGTGACGAACGCTCTGCCGCCCAGTCCTTTCGCCAAGCGGATCTCTATCAATGTCACCCTGGCCGCCTTTCCCGCGGCGTCTGACGCCACTATCGTCGACGCAACCGAAAACGTCTCTATCACTCCCAGGGCGTCTAGCTTCACGCTGTCGGAAGTCCCGGTGATTGCGGGAAAGATCCCGGGATGAGGGTTCGGGAGGAACAGTGTGTCCACGACGTTCTCTTCCCCCACCGCCGCTCCCCTAGCCACGCTCGCGTCCACGCTAGCCACGTCTCCCCCAACGATGACAACGTACTTGCCCGCGCACACCGGGGAAGCCTCAACGAGCTTGACGGGTGCGACCTTCAGCATCTCGTCCGCCACAAGAATGCCCACCGCCACCGTGTTCAGCTCCAGGAGACCAAGGGCAGGTCCGGATTCGCTCTGACCCGGAACGGATCGACTCAAGTCTGAATACGTGGTTTCTTCGCCGCGGGACTTCTCCGCCCTCGAATCGTTGCGAGATCTTCTCACGTTCGCAGGTTCCTCCTCATGCCTCAATACACACCCAGTCTCTCTCGACCGACTTCACAACTCCACTGATGCCGGCGTGCGCTCTCGCCCCGCGATCCCTGAGCGCCGGCTCAGCGACGACCGCACCCTTACCGACCTTCTCGCCCGGCCTCACAATCGCCCTGAGGCGGCCCCACTTCTCCCGGAGAGGGATTCGTACTTCCGGCACCTCCAGCAGGGCCGATTTCACGGGGAGGGCGACGTCGTATTCCGCAATCCCCAGTCTGGCCATCAACCGTTGTGTCGGCACGCGGCGGCCGCTTCTCTCCGGACGAGGCACTCGCGGCATCTTCCGGACGGCCGGAGCATGGCCTCGCCTCAGGAATTCCTCCCTTATTCGCCTGTAGACCTGGACAGGAGACAGCTCCATCGTGCACGCAAAAAGGCCGCACAGCCCGCACTCCGAGCACAGCACCGCGGAGGAAATCTCGGCCTCAGACTGTGCAATCCAGAACGCCACGGACCGCATCGCCTTGTGTGGGGAGAGTTCATGCCCGAGCAAGTACCTCGGGCAGAGAAGCGTGCAGTCCATGCACTGCATGCAGGCCGCCATGGCCCTGCGGACGCCGACGGAGACAGGCATCTTCTTGCGCCTGACCAACGCACTTCCCTCCGGGAGTACCAGGACGGCCGACGTGGTCTTCCTGACGGGCTGGCTCAAGTCTCCCAGCACCTCACCCATCATCGGGCCGCCCACAATCACCGACACCCCCTCCTTCTTTGCTCCACCACACGCCTCCAGGAGCACCCGCACCGGGGTCCCCACGGGCGCAAGGAGCGTGGCAGGGCTTCTCACTTCACCCGCCACAGTGACAAACCGCTCTGTGAACGGCTTTCCCTCATTGGCCAGAGCCACCCGCCACAGAGTAGTCACGTTGTTCACAAGTACGGACACGTCCGGCGGAATCCCGGCCTGCGGCACAGCCCGGCCTGTGACCTCTTCCACCAGCAAGTGTTCGTCTCCCGCCGGATAGACGTCCTCGAGATAGTGAATGGACGGACCCCCCTCCCCCTTTGCTCGAAGCTCTTCCAGCGGCAACGCGCCTTTCCGTTCCTTTCTCTTCAGGGCAACCGCCGCTCTCTCCGCGCCCACGGCCCGACGCACGAGCTCGAGTCCCGCGAGAAAGCGCTCCGGGTCATGCGATACCACGGCGCTGTCGGAGGATACCAGCGGCTCACATTCCGCGAAGTTCGCGATAACAACGTCTACCTTCGCGCGCACTTTCACGTGCGTGGGGAACCCCGCACCTCCGGCACCCACCACTCCCGCCTCTTCGATCGCCGCTCCCAGGTTCATCCCCTCACTCCGTCGCCCGGCCCGAGGCCGGAACCTTCCTTCACACAATTCTGAAATAGTCCACCAGTACGCACCTGCGCATCCTGGTGAAATGTCTTGTACAAGTGAGCCCCTCTCCTGTCGGACTCGCTATCGTGAAGCTCGTGTAGCCTTCTCCCCCCAACCCCAGTCCTGCAAAAGACGGACCGTTCTTCACAAAAATGGATACTTGCATCAACCGCGCCATGCGGCTGAGCCGTTCGATGTCCTTCGAATGTATGAGTGCGGTGTGACCGAAACCCTGCTCCACGCTCTTTGCAAGCGCCATTCCCTCCTCGGCTTCTCTCACCTTCACGAGGGGCACTATCGGCATCAGCATCTCGGTCCACACGAAGGGATGATCCCAACTCGTCTCGACGAATGCCAGACGCACGTCCTCTCCGACCTCCAGGCCGATCTCGCCGAGTATGGTCCTCACCGATTTCCCAACGAAGTCCCTGTTGACGACGGAATGTCTTGCGGCCCCCCTGTTTTCAGCAAGCAGTAGCCGCTCCAGCTTCGGGAGCATCGCTTTCTCCAACTCCAGAGCACCGGCCTTGACCAACGACGCCTTGAGCCGGTCCGCGGCGGCGTCGACGACGATTATCTCCTTCTCCGCTATGCACACTATGTTGTTGTCCAGGGACGCCCCATCCAGGATGTCCTTCCCGGCCTTCTCCAAGTCCGCCGTCTCGTCCACCAGGACGGGAGGGTTCCCCGGCCCGGCGGCGATCACCTTCTTACCGCAGTTCATTGCGGCCCGCACGACGGCGGGACCTCCCGTCACCACGAGTAGATCTATACCCCCGTGCTTCATCAATTCCTGAGCGAGCTCGATAGAGGGGTCCTCGAACGACACAAGCAGGTTCTCGATGCCCGATACCGAGGCTATTGCGTCGTTCAGAACTTCGACGGTCGCCAGGGTCGTCTCCTTTGCAGACGGATGAGGACAGAACACGACGGAGTTGCCTGCGGCAACCATGCCGATGGCGTTGTTGATGACGGTCTCAGAAGGGTTCGTGGAGGGAGTTATTGAAGCGATTACCCCGTAAGGAGCCCACTCCGTGAGCGTCAATCCCCTGTCGCCGGACCAGGCGAGAGGATTGAGATCCTCCGTGCCCGGAGTCTTCTCCGCCACGAGGAGGTTTTTCTTCACCTTGTCGTCTGTGCGGCCAAGGCCCGTCTCTTTCACGGCCATTCGCGAAAGAAGAAGGGCGTTTCTGGCGGCGGCCTCCCTCATCGCCTGGATTATTTCTCGCCGCGTCTTGAGCGGACACGAAACGAGCGTCTCCTGGCTCCGTTCCGCACAGCGCGTCGCGGAGTCGGCATCCCGATGCACGACGCCGGTGCTCTTGCCCCGCACGATCACGTCGCGGCGCTCGGGGCCTCTGCCACGTGCACCTGTGACGTCGGGAGCGGTCTCCGGCCTCTCCCCCATGACCGCGAGCCTCCCCATGACAGTGTCAACGAGGGCAGAAATCCGTTCTTCGTCAGAAACCATTGAGACTCCAGTTCACGGTGAGAACCAGGAAGTTTCAACCTCCGGACGTCTTGCGATAGATCTCTTTTCCGCCCACCTCGAGGGTGTCCACGATGCCCATGATGACTGCGTCCACCGGCCTGTCTCGAGTCGTGTCGGTGAGCCTGGCGGAGCTTCCGGTCGCGTACAGTACGACCTCGCCCGTTCCGGCTCCGACGGCGTCCGCTGCTATCACAACAGTGGCCTTCGGCTTGAGGTCCACGTCAAGCTCTGTGACCACCAGCAGCTTGATCCCGGTGAGGGCTTCCTCTTTGCGGGTGGAAACGACCGTACCCACTACCTTTCCGAGAATCACGAAAGCCTCCTGGTGTGAGGGCTACTTCTTGGATTCGGAGCCCCTTCCTATGGGAAGTGCGTCTTCAAGGCTGGCGTGAGGTCTCGGGATGACGTGTATCGATATGACTTCGCCGACCTTGCCCGCGGCGCTGCCACCCGCTTCGGTCGCGGCGCGCACGGCCGCTACGTCTCCTCGCACGACGGCAGTGACGTAGCCACCACCGATCTTCTCGTATCCCACGAGTCTCACCTTTGCAGCCTTCACCATCGCGTCAGCGGCTTCCACCATCGCGACGAATCCTCGCGTTTCAATCAGACCCAACGCTTCTTCCATTTTCTCCCTCCATCTGAGTGGGATGCCGGGCTATTTCAAGAGTGGTTCCTCGAGCTGATGATGAGGGCTGGGTATGACGTGGTAAGAGACCAGCTCCCCAACCTTCTCTGCCGCAGCCGCCCCAGCCTGTACCGCTGCCTTCACGGCTCCCACGTCTCCCCGGACCAGCGCCGTCACGTAGCCTCCGCCCACCCTCTCGTACTTGACGAGACTCACCTTCGCGGTCTTCACCATGGCATCGGAAGCCTCAACCATGCCTATGAAACCGCGCGTTTCTATCATTCCGAGTGCTTCTCCCTGCAAGTCGATCACCTCCTGATTGCTCTAAGTCTCGACTATTTCCACAAACATGTCGCAGTGAATGTCGGCGGCGTTCGCGTCGTCGGTGTCCACGTGCATCTCAAGTTTGTAATCGGATCTCACGCGCACGAGCACGTTCTCGAAAACGACCGCCTTCTCACCGTGTACCCGTATGCTGACACACTGCCCGTCGCAGATCCCCAACTCCTGTGCCTCGTTCTCGCTGGCATGAATGTGCCTGGCGGCCCGTATGGCGCCCTGCGCCAGGCTCACCGCTCCCTTCGGACCCGCGAGGACTATCGGGGCGCTCCCTTCGAGCCTCCCCGAGTCTCGCACAGGGAGCTCGATACCGAGCACAACCCCGTCCGTCCGTGCCAGCTCGACCTGCGTATAGTCCCTCAGGGGCCCCAGTATTCTCACTCCCTCCACGGAATGCATGCGAGTCCCGACCAGCGTGACAGTCTCGCGAGCCGCGAATTGACGCGGTTGGCTGAGAGGTCGATGCCTCTCGAGCTCGTATCCCCTCCCGTAGAGTTGCTCCAGCACGTCCGGCGACAGGTGGACGTGCCGCGCCGAGACGGCCGCCGGTACGAGGCGCGAGCGAACTCCGGAAAGCCGCTGCTTCACTCGCGACAGCACGGCTTCCGCGATCTCGCCGAACTCGGCAGCCTTCAGCTCGCTTACTGCCGCCGATGTTGCCGCTCCCGGAGGAAAAGCCTCACAGTAGCCGCATTCGTTGCAGGCAGGACTTCTTCGTTCCAACCTGATCTCCAGCTACTCAATGAATCGGTACGTTTCAGTTTGCCGTGTGAAAATTAACAGAGCCTGACACGCTATGTCAACGCCTTTTGGAGGGTTGCGTGAGGAGCGCGGGCTACCTTAGCTCTGAGTGGATGCACGGAACGGGTACGGTCGTTCTCGGCCGGGGCTGCCGTCGACTGGTTGGCGGGGAGCTTCGCACGTCCGCATCCTCCCCTGCGACGACGGAGGGAATCGCAGGGCGAGTTTCTCGCTGAGGCAGAAGTCGGAAGGAATTTTGAAGGTTCGACTAGGATCCGGTGCCATGCTCCACTCCCCGTTTGCTTGTGCTCGTGTGGCTATCTCTGCAGGATCTCACTTACAAGTTGCGTGCCAGCCCAGCCGCTTTTCGACGTTGCCATTGTGTTGGCAGCAACAGCGTTATGGCCCAGGGTCGAGAGTGACCCGATGCCTCGAGCACTGAGACTGGTAACTGCGTTGTCACGTCGACGGCCCCCGTGCCTGTCTATTGTCTGCAAAGGAGTTACGGGGGTGATCGACGTGCACGCAAGTGTGAACGAAGGTTACCCGAGAGACAAAAACGTGCGGCTCCGTCCCCTTTTTCCACCTGGGCAGTGCGCTTGAGCTTAGTACTCCAGCTTTCCGAACGGAGCCGCCTTATTCTCGCTGATTTCGATCCGCTCGTGCAGTGCGGGCAATCCCCGCAGTTGCGAGCTCAGTTCCTCGAGTCTTCCAGTTCCTCCCTTATCTGCCCGAGCTCCTCTCTCAGCCGCTCGATTTCTCTCTCCAGCTTGTGCATCGTCTCGCGAAGCTCCTCCCTCGATAGGAGCTCGTTGCCTTCCGGAAGGCTTCTTGCGCGCGCCGTTCCATACTCGCGGGGGCGCTTCGTCGCCTTGCCTTCCTTCAGTATTATCACCCCAGGGCCTTTCTCCAGAGTTGCCCGAAGGGAGAGTGCCTTCCCCTTTCGAACAACAGCAATCTCCACCTCGTCTCCTGCGTCGTACTTGCGCACCAGTTCTCTCAGGCCGCTCGGGTCGCTCACGCGCGTTTTCCCGACGCCCGTTATGATATCACCTGCCTTGATTCCGGCCCTTTCCGCGGCGCTGCCCTCGGTCACGTTGAGCACCAGCACCCCTCCCTCGACCCCGAAGTACTCCCTCAACTGCTCATTCAGGTCGGCGATTTCCACGCCGAACCGGACTCCTTTGCCGGCCATCGTCAACATACCCAGCTCGGGCAGAACCCCCAGGCACATGATGTCGTCGTCCAGGCCTCGAAGCCGCACACTGCCCAACTCGTCGATCTCGAGATCGAGTTTCTTCTCCACGTTGCCGCCAATGCACGCCTTGGGCTTCTCCGGGCGCGAGCCCAGCGTCACCCGCACGGTCTTCTTCGAGCCTTCCCGCACCAGCTTCACAGACACCCGGTCTCCCGGTTTGCGCTTGCCAACGAGCCGCACCAGGTCGCTCTCCTTCGCTATCCCACTCTCGTCCAGAGCCACCAGGATGTCGCCTTTCTTCATGCCCGCCTTCTCCGCGGGACTGCCTTTGTAGACGCACGAGATCAGGACGCCATCCACGCCCTTGCCGATATTCAGCGCCTCGCGAAGCTCCGACCCGAGCCCCTGATAACACACACCGAGCCACGTTTCCGATGACGTCTTTCCCTTCTCGACCGAGCCGGCAGCACATAGTTGTACTGGGCAGCAGCTGCTCGCAAGAGCGAGGACATTCGAACCACAGACGATGAGAAGGAAGGCGGACAAAACCACCATGCCGGTCACCCAAGTCGCACGATGCAGAACCATCGCACAGCCTCCTTTCTGCGAGCGTGAACCCGCGGCCTTCTCGACGCGCCTCGCTGCCGCTCTCCGACGGGAGAACGGCCGTTTGCCGACGTCTTCAACACCTTCCGGTGGGGAAAGTTCCGCCCCCGGACCTTCCGGGCGAAGCCGCCCGCAACCGGCAGTGCCGGCCTTCCGCCTCGGCCGACGCCACCGGACGGAAACGGGGCAAGGAAAGAAACGACGGGCAGGGGGGAAGGGTGGAAAGGACCGGAAAGACCGCAAGGACGGGACAAACGAACCGGCCAACGCCGAGAGACATGGAGGAAGAACCGCGACCGAAGAGGAGAACGCCCCGTGCGGCCCGGCAAGGTCCCGGCGGTGCAAGCGCCCGTCCGATCTTCACAATGGCGTCAACAGAAAACCCGGCCGGCGGGTTTCAGCGACCCCGGCCCGCCTTACACCCCTTTTCACGCGCACCAATGGTCCCACAGAGCGGGTTTAAGGCCGGAGAATCCTCTCGGACGTTGAAGTCGGATTTGTCGGCGTTGCAGAACAGAGGGTCCATGTAGATGTCCTCTGCCTTGACCGCAAGCCCAAAATAGTCGCCCGTCTCGTTCTTCCAGAAGATGTTGCACGCGACAACGGGCGAGACTCCAGGCACGCAGTAGAACGCGAACCCGGGGGAGTTGAAGCTCAGGATGTTCCTTCTCACGTTCACGACCGGGGTCGCACAGTAGATTCCTGCGCACACGCTGTCCGGCGCGGAATTGAATACTATCGTGTTGTTCTCGACGTCAGGCGCCACGGTGTCGCCCAGGGCGAGCGCTCCGCCCATCGAGGCTCTGTTCCTGGCCATGATGTTTCCGGAGATGAGCCCCTGGCTCTCAAGGCTGAGAATCGCCCCACCGTCCTCCTTCGCTTCGTTGTTCTCCAGGAGGCTCTGTTCGATGATCGGCGAAGCTGTGTTGATGATCATTCCGCCGCCCCTCTGGGCTCTGTTTCCCGATATCACGTTGCCCCTCGCGCGAGCCTCCGAAGATCGGGCGAAATAGAGACCGCCGCCTATCTCGGCCCTGTTGTTCGCGATCAGATTCGAGTCGATCTTGGGGGCAAGAAACATGGTGTATAGACCGCCGCCGTACGACGCCCTGTTATCCACAAACGTGTTCCCCTCAATGACAGAATTGGACCACATCACGCAGAGCCCTCCGCCGTAGGTCGCAGAGTCTGCCGTGAACACGTTGTCAATCACCCTTGGAGAGGACACGCTGAGAAAGACCCCTCCCCCGTGCATCCCCTGTCCGTTCTTGAAAGTGAAACCTTGTATCGTGGCCGTGCTGTCCACCATGTAGCAGCGGAGGGCGATGTCGCGCCGGCCCGCGTCCACCACGGTCTTCTGCGCTCCCTTCGAGCTGATCAACGACACGGCTTTGTAGGTGAGCACCAGGTTCTCTTTGTAGGTGCCCGGCGCAACAAGCACAGTGTCGCCTGCAGCCGCTGCGTCTATCGCCTTCTGAATGGTTTCGTACTCCGAGGGAACTGCGCGAACGCGTGCGGAAACACTGGCGAAGGCCAGAGCCTGACACAGGATCGCTGCAAACAGGACACACAAACACCTCTTCACTCCAGACTCCTTTCCACTACGCCGCCCTTGGCGGCGGCTTGAAAGCGCAAGCCCAGCTTCCGAAGGGAATTATACAAAGCCGTGAGGTGCCTTGTCAAGACGACGTTGTCTCTGTGTCGGCCTCTGCATTTCGCAGGCACCGGCGAGAAACGAGAGGAAGACACCGGCGGGGAAACGAAACCGGCCTCAGAAGCTCCCTCGCGAGCAGGCGGCGAGAGAAAAGGATGCACAGAAGACGGGAGAGCCTCAGAGCCCCAGCGAATCCGAGACTTCAGACATGGCCTCCAGTCCGACTCTCATGAACTCCCCAAGCTCGAGGCCGAGTGAGCTGCACGTGCGGATCTGCTCACGATTCGCACCCCGTGCAAAACCCTTTTCGCGAAACCTATTCATCAGGAATTCCGCGTCCACGCTGGCCAGCTTCTTCGTCGGATGCATGAGGGCCCCCGCGACCACGAGACCGGTCAGCGGATCAACGGCGACCAGCGCCCTGTCCATCGCAGAAAGCGGCTCGCAGTGCCCCGCATGGCAGAGGATGGCTTGAGGGACCTCGGGGGGCAGGTTCTTCGAGGAAAGGAGCTCCACCGTGACGTGACCGTGCCGGGAAGGATCCTTGGCCGTGAAGTCATAGTCCAGGTCGTGCAGCAGACCCGTGAGAGCCCACCTCTCCGAGTCCTCCCCCAGTTTCTCCGCCAGCTTTCTCATTACCGCCTCAACGGCCAGCATGTGCTTGATGAGATTGGGCGAAGAAACGTTGGACTTGATGAGCTGGAGAGCCTCGTCTCGGTTCATCACGAAGTCCGCTCCTCCCGGGCGTCTCAATCATAAACCCGGGGTTCGAATCGGGCGCCGGCTACAGCCAGTATAGTATCCGGCCGCAATTCTCGCACAGTGTGATCTCGGAATCTTCCAATTTTCTCGGCACAACCGACGTGGGAAGCGTCATGAAGCACCCGAGACAGACGCGCCCCTGCACCGGAACCACCGCTCGCCCGTATCGCCTCGAGACTCTCTCGTACAGTCCCAGCCACTTCGCGCCGGTCTCTTCTGCGAGCTTCCCTCTGGCGGTCTGAAGGGTCTCCAGATTTCTGAGCTTAAAGCCGAGGTTCTCCTCTTCCCCCTTACTTTCCGGATCCGCAGCTTCCCGAATCATCAGGTCCAGATCCTGGAGGGCCACGAGGAATCTCAGCGTCCTCTTTCCACTAACCATCTCCGAAGAACACCTTCTTCAGAATCTCGAAGTCGTTCGTCTTCATGAGCTTCGGAAGGACGCGCGGCTCCTTAATCTTCTCGACGATTTTCCCCAAAACGGGCAGGTAGATGTTTGCACGGTCGTGAGGAGGTGCCACGATCATGAAGAAGACGTGGACAGGCTTCTTGTCAACCGAATCAAAATCGACGCCCGCCGGTGAGCGGGCGATGAGCAGGCTCAACTCCGGCGCCGCGAGCGATCTGCCGTGCGGGATTGCGATACCCTTGCCGATCCCGGTGCTTCCAAGACCCTCTCTGCGGTACAACATCTCCAAAACAAGAGCCTTGTCCTTGATGCGCCCATTCACAAAGAGGCAATCTACCATCTCTTCGAGGGCATGCTGGGCGTCTAGAGCTTTCAATTCCGGGATGAACAATGCAGATTCGAAACAGGCAGCTAACTTGACTTCTTTCATATTTACTGAAGTGAGCATACAGAACACGGCGGCCGAATCGGTTGAGCCGACTCCAGGCCCCCATTCGCGCGCGAGTATATCCAAGGCTCACGATCGCGTCAACACCTATTTTGCCGGAATGTGGAGCCAAGGCGATAATGTCAGGGTGTAACGCCAAAGGGAAAATGTCACCCCCGAGTGCTATGCTGTTGTTTTCTTTGGAGAAGGAGACACAGCATGAGCACTCAAGAGGTGACACTTACATTGAAGCAGGTACAGCG
>JAZDPI010000061.1:0-5485 GCA_043797775.1 Candidatus Eiseniibacteriota bacterium | reverse complement strand
TCCCAGCGGGATAGGCGAAGGACTCAGGACCAAGGTAAACGCGAACATAGGAACCTCTTCCGACGAGTCGGACCTTGAAAACGAGCTCTGCAAGCTCAAGGTTGCAATCGACGCGGGTGCCGACACAGTAATGGACCTCAGCACGGGTGGAGACCTGAGAGAGATACGCCGGGCCATAGTCGCCAATTCGAGCGTGCCTCTCGGCAGTGTTCCGATCTACGAAATGGCCGTCAGTGCCGCCGGGGAACGCAGGCCGATCCCCGACGTGAGTGGGGATGAGATGCTCGCTGCAATCGAGCTCCACGGGGCCGATGGGATTGACTTCGTGACGGTTCACTGCGGCGTGACTTACTCGGTCATGGAGATGGCCCGCAAGGTGAGCAGGGTCACAGATGTGGTGAGCAGAGGCGGAGCGATTCTCCTGGAGTGGATGCACGAGAACGGGAAGGAGAATCCTCTCTATTCCAGGTTTGACGATCTTCTGGACGTGGCGAAGAAATACGATCTCACTCTGAGCCTGGGAGACGGGATGCGGCCCGGGTCTCTGGCCGACGCGAATGACGTGGCTCAATTCGGCGAACTTCTGGTGATAGGGGAACTTGTGCGCAGGGCGAGAAGAGCCCGCGTTCAGGTCATGGTGGAAGGACCGGGACACGTGCCTCTCCATCTTGTCGAGTCCAACGTTGTGCTTGAGAAGAGCACGTGTGATGGAGCGCCGTTCTACGTTCTGGGACCTTTGGTCACGGATGTGGCCCCCGGCTATGATCATATCGTGGGGGCAATCGGTGGGGCGCTGGCGGCTGCCAAAGGTGCGGACTTTCTCTGCTACGTTACTCCCTCCGAACATCTCAGGCTTCCTTCTGTTGAGGACGTCAGGGTCGGGGTCGTTGCCTCCAGGATCGCCGCCCACGCGGCGGACGTGGCGAAAGGCGTTCCCGGTGCCTCGGACTGGGACAGGAACATGTCTGAGGCAAGACGGGCTCTCGACTGGGAAAAGGAACTGAGCATGGCGATAGACCCGCACAGAGCCAGGGCCCTTCGCGAATCCAGCCCTCCAAGGAACCCAGAGCTCTGCACCATGTGCTCTGATTTCTGCGCCATGAAGAAGAGTTCCCCGGTTTTTAGGGGCAAGAGTTAGCCAGAGAGGAACTTGCCTTTGCACCTCGGGTGTTCGGAGATAGAGGGCATCTTTGCCCCCGGCGGGAAGCTCTCCAGGGAAATCGCGGAATACGAAAGCAGACCTCAGCAGGCCGATTTCGCGTGCAGGCTGCTGGGAATGCTGGAAGAAGGTGGATGCCTCGTCATTGAAGCCGCCACCGGAGTCGGGAAGTCCCTGGGCTACCTGGTTCCGTCTCTCTCGATCTCACTCTCGCGCGAGTCACCCGTAATCATATCCACGAACACGAAGAACCTCCAGGAGCAGCTGATCCAGAAAGACGTGCCCGTGCTGAGGGGCATGTTCGGCGGCGGGTTCTCGGCCGCGTCGCTAAAGGGGAGGGGAAACTACCTTTGCTTGAGGAAGTGGAAGTTTCTTCTGGAGGCCGAGAAGGATGAGAAGACGGAACGTTTCACGAATTGTGTTTCCTCGTGCCTTGCCGCCCGTCCGTCCGGAGACGTGGGGGAGGCGGCGGCTTCCGTGAGCGGAAACCTGTGGGAACAGGTTTCGTCCGATCTGTCGACGTGCACGGGAACGGCCTGCGCTCATCACGGGAGCTGCTACTGGCGGAAGGCGCGAAGGAAGGCATCGCAGGCGAATCTGGTGGTGGTCAATCATTCTCTCCTCTTCTCGGACGTGGGCTGCCAGCGAACCATACTTCCGGAGCACGACACCATAATCATGGACGAAGCGCACAATATTGAAAGGGTGGCGACGGACCATTTCGGCGTCGAGGTCACCGGCTCACGGCTGAGGCGGGAAATTGAGAGAATCCTCTCCGGGAGAGGCCTGCTTTCGTCCGTGCGGAAACGAGTGACGCGCAAACTTCCGAAACTCAGAAGACTCTCCGTTTCTGCGAAGCTGGACGAGTTGGAGAGGGTTCTGAACAGGCTCGGTGGTGCGTCGGAAAGCGCGTTTGGCGGCATAAGTCACCTGGTGGAGGCCGGCGGCCGGCGGGGCACCGTGCGTTTCGGTCCGACCGTCTCGGGAGAGGAGAATCTGAGTCTTCCGCAGAAGTTCGAAGAGCTGAGCTACGCCTGCTCGAGCGTCGCAGACCTTCTGCAGTCGCTCGTCGAGATCGTCAAGGAGAACTCCGAATTGATAAAGGACGTGGAGGATCTGTTGGCGGAGGCCGGGGGCGCAATGGAGCGCTGGAAGGCCCTTGCGTCAGACCTGATGTTCCTGTGGGAGGCGGGAGACCCCGGGTTCGTGTACTGGATTGAAGGCAGGCAGAATGACGACATGGCGGCGAGGGCCTGTCCCGTCTGGGTTCGGGAAGAGCTGCGCGAGCACGTGTTCTCTCATCTCAGAGCCCTCGTCATGACGTCGGCCACAATGGCCGTGGCAGGAACGCTCGAGCATTTCGTCTTCAGAATGGGTCTCGACGGAAAGTACGAACCGCGGTGCGCCGTGATTGACTCCCCCTTCGACTACTCGAAGCAGGTCACGGTGAGAGTGCCGCTGGACTTCGTGGACCCCAGGCATTCGGACTTCGCTCGGGACACGGCCGCACTGCTCACGAAATTGCTGGAAGCCAGCCCCCGCAAGACGCTTGTGCTTTTCACCGCATACGATATGCTGAGGGAGGTTCACGGGCTAATCGCCCGGCCATTCAAGGGAATGGGGTTTGGGGTCTTCGGCCAGGGCATCGACGGGGCGCGCTCCGAGCTGATTGAGGGTTTCCAGCTTTCGAGGAAGGCCGTGCTTCTGGGCACGGCGAGCTTTTGGGAAGGAATAGACCTGCCCGGAGAGGCCCTCGAGCAGCTTGTTCTTGTGAGGTTGCCGTTTCCGGTGCCTGATGATCCCATCGTCCAGGCGCGCTCCGAAGCGCTTCTGGCGGAGGGGAAGGAACCCTTCATGGAGTATCTTCTTCCGGAAGCCGTCATCAAGCTGAGGCAGGGATTCGGCCGGCTCATCAGGAGAAGAACGGACAGGGGAGCGGTTGTAATAGTGGATCCCAGGATAATGAGGGCGAGCTACGGCGGTACGTTCGTGAGGTCACTTCCCGCACCGATCGAACCCTGCCGTGCCTTCGAGCTTCCGGCAAGGATATCCGAGTGGTTCGGCGCGGGCGAGACCGGGCGGGTGAGGCGAACCCGCATGTCTCGCATGGTCTAGTGCAGTATAGGAGGTCGCCGGCGATGAACAGAGATGTGCGTCCGGCCGCGAGAAGAGAGGTCAGGGCACCGAGAGGATCAGAGCTCTCGTGCAAGGGGTGGCAGCAGGAAGCGGCCCTGAGGATGCTGATGAACAATCTGGACGGGGAGGTGGCGGAGAAACCCGAGGACCTTATCATCTACGGCGGGACGGGCAAGGCCGCACGAAATTGGGACTGCTTCGACGCCATAGTGAAGGAGTTAAAGGCCCTGGAGAACCACGAGACTCTGCTCGTTCAATCGGGCAAGCCGGTCGGAGTTTTCCGTACGCACGAGACGGCGCCGCGGGTTCTCATATCGAACGCGATGATCGTTCCGGCATGGGCGACGCAGGAGAAGTTTTGGGAGCTGGAGGCGGCGGGGCTCACAATGTACGGCCAGATGACGGCCGGGAGCTGGATTTACATCGGTACGCAGGGCATCCTTCAGGGCACGTTCGAGACGCTTGCGGAATGCGCGGTGCAGCATTTCGGCTCCGACCTTAAGGGGAGGCTTGTCCTGACCGCGGGCATGGGCGGAATGGGCGGCGCCCAGCCGCTGGCCGTGACCATGAACGGCGGCGTCTGTCTTGACGTGGAGGTGGATCATGCTAGGGTGGAGCGGCGGTTGAGGAGCGGCTACTGCGACATGATGGTGGATTCTCTGGACGAGGCTCTGAAGCTCTGTGAGTCGGCGCGGAAGAACGGGAAGCCGCTTTCCGTGGGGCTTGTGTCAAACGCCTCGGAGACCCACCCGGAGATTGTGAAGCGGGGGATCGTGCCCGACATCGTCACCGACCAGACGTCCGCTCACGACGCGCTCGAAGGCTACGTGCCGGGGGGGATGAACCTCGCTGCGGCGCTGGAGCTGCGAAGAACGTCACCTTCGGAATACGTCAGAAAGGCGCTGGAGTCGATGGGACGCCAGGTCGAGGCCATGCTTCAGATGAAGAAGAACGGGTCGGTCGTCTTTGACTACGGGAACAACCTGCGAGGCCAGGCCCTCAAGGCAGGCGTGAAGGAGGCGTTCGGTTACCCGGGTTTTGTGCAGGCCTACGTGAGACCTCTTTTCTGCAAGGGCATGGGTCCGTTCAGATGGGTGGCTCTCTCCGGTGATCCGTCAGACATCCACAGAACGGACGAAGTCGTTCTCAGGGAGTTTCCCGAGGACTCGATTCTCAAACGGTGGATTCCGCTGGCGAGACGGTTTGTCAAGTTCCAGGGCCTTCCGGCAAGGATCTGCTGGCTGGGCTACGGTGAGAGAGCTCATTTCGGCAGGGTCATCAACAGAATGGTCGGCAAAGGTGAGATTTCGTGCCCCATCGTCATAGGTCGCGACCATCTGGATAGCGGTTCGGTTGCGTCTCCGTTCAGAGAAACGGAGGGCATGAAGGACGGAAGCGACGCCATCGCCGACTGGCCGATACTCAACGCGCTCCTGAACACCGCTTCGGGGGCGTCGTGGGTCTCTGTTCATCACGGAGGCGGAGTGGGAATAGGCAACTCGATACACGCGGGCATGGTCGTGGTGGCCGACGGAACGAAATCGGCGGACACGAGGCTCGAGCTCGTGCTCACTAACGATCCCGGCCTCGGCGTGGCGAGACACGCTGATGCCGGGTACGACGAGGCCCGAGAAGTGGCGGCAGTCAAGGGGATAAAGATACCGATGAGCAAGGAGTGAACGCCATCGAGACCGTGGACATCATAATAGCAGAGGCGAAGCAGCGTTTGACGCTGCGCTCCGCGGGTCCGGGCGGGCCGAAATGCGGCTCCGCGATGCGGGAGCTCGCGATAGTGGAGAACGGAGCCGTGGCTGCCAGAGACGGCAGGATAGTCAAGGTGGGAAGGACCGAGGACGTCCTGCGCGAGTGCAGGCTGGCCCCGGACGGAGAGCTGGTCCGGGCGTCGGGCAGAGTGGTGATGCCGGGCTTCGTGGATTGCCACACGCACGCCGTCTTCGCGGGGAAGCGGGCGGAGGAATTCGAGGCGAGGCTCGCCGGGCACACGTATCAGGAGATAGCGGCGGCGGGTGGAGGGATTCGCTCGAGCGTGAGAGCCTTCAGAGAATCGTCGAGAGAGACGATACGCGACGAGGGCGCTCAGAGACTTGACAAAATGCTTCAAATGGGCACCACAACAGTTGAAATAAAAAGCGGTTATGGCCTTTCTACTGCCGACGAGATCAAGGCCCT
>JAZDPI010000060.1:0-15142 GCA_043797775.1 Candidatus Eiseniibacteriota bacterium | reverse complement strand
GGCATTGAATCCTTCCCTCTTCTCTCTACTCTCCGCACCCTTCGAGGGAAGCGTGTCAATTGCCGTCGAGCCCGGCGACGTCGAAGTGGAGCCTGGCGGCTACGTGGACGTCAGAGTGATCACCAGGGGAAGCGCGCTGCGTCCCGGACTGCGAGTCAAGCGAGGTCTTGGACCGTGGAAAGACATCGATCTTCGCAAATCGCACAAGCTTACCTCCGAGCCGGCGAGCAACTTTGAGGCGCGCCTGGAGGACATTCAAACAACAACCAGGTACGTGGCCGTTCTCGAGAGAGAAAAGACACGAGAGAGCACCATCTCTCTTAAGACCCCGCCTCAGGTTTCGGACTTCCTGATCGCGTACGACTACCCGCGCTACACGGGACTTGAGCGGCGGGTCGTGCCGACGGTCGTAGGAGATCTCCTGGGTTTTCGCGGGACCGACGTTCAGATCGACGTGACGTTCACACGCGACGTCGCTTCGGCGGCGCTCGTTTTCGGCGACCGCACAACTCGGGCAATGGAGTCTCGCTCGGACAAGAGCTACTCGGCCGGATTCTCGATCTTTCGCGATGGTTCGTACAGAGTGTCGGCAACCGACGGTCGCGGCCGGGAACATCGGTCGCCGCCCTTCGATATCCGGTGCCAGGAGGACCTGAGCCCGTTCATAAAGATCGTTTCTCCGGCTCCGGAGGCCAGCGTGGACGAGGGCATGGAAATTCCCCTGGACGCCGTCTGCGCGGACGACTTCGGTCTCTCCGCGCTCTACCTTCACTACTTCAGGGATCCCGGCGAGGTCCGCAGGGAAGAGGTGAAAGAGTTCAAGGACAGGACCAGGGAGGCAGTGGTCTCCTATCTATGGGATCTCTCCCCGCTCCAGATGCTGCCCGGTGAAATCGTCACGTATTTCCTGGAGATCTTCGACAACGACGAAGTCTCCGGCCCCAAGTTCGCCAGAACCCCGCTCATGACCGTGCGGTTTCCCACCCTCGCCGAGCTCTACACCGAGGTGGAAGAAGAACACGAGCAGCGCGTCGTGGAGCTGGAGGAAATGCTCGAAGATGCGGCCGCGCTGAGAGAGGGACTCGAGAAGGCCGTACGCGAGATGAAGCACGAGCAAGACGTGACGTGGGAGCGACAGAAGCAAGTCGAACAGGTCCAGAAGAGCTACGCGGAAATGATCGAGAAACTCGAGAAGACGAGCAGGTCTCTCGAGGACAACATGAACAAGCTTGAGAGCTACGACCCGACCAGTTGGGAGCTCGTGGAGAAAATCGCCGAGATTCGGAAACTGCTTGACGAAGTGCAGAGCCCGGAGCTCAAGAGGGCCATCCAGAGATTACAGCAGGCCCTCGAGAAAATGGATATCTCTGAGATGCAGAAGGCGCTGGCGGAGTACGCCGTGTCGCAGGAGGAACTCCTGAAGGGACTGGACAGGGCGATCGAGTTGCTCAAGCAGATAAGGCTCGAGGAGAAGCTCAGGGCTGCGGCCGAGGAGGCGTCGCATCTTGCCGAGAAGGAAACGGGAGTCTGCCGGTCGATGGAAGGCAAGTCGCCCGACCTCGATCAGCTCGCGAAGGAACAGTCCGATCTTGGAGGTTCGCTCGAGGAACTCCAGAAGCGGTTGGAGGAGCTTGCCGAACAGGTGGATGAAGAAGAGCTTGCGCGAATGCTTCAAGAGCTCTCCCAGTCAGTCGGGAAGGGCGGCCTTCTTGACATGGTTTCTCAGTCCGTGTCGATGATGTGCTCCAAGAACACGCCGGGACTCAAACGGCTTCTCCACGCCATCGAGGACCAGCTCTATCAGGCCGCAGACCGTCTCACTGCCGCTCAGGCGGAACGTTCTTCCCAGCAGTTTGCCGACGTCACCAACAAGGTGCGTCGCATCATGCGAGAGCTCGTGGAGCTTTCGATGGCGCAGGAGGCGCTTGCGGGAGCCGTCGGGAAAGGTGCGCACACCGAGCTCGCGAAACGGGAGCAGACGATGCTCGACGGCACGATGTCGGTTGCCAACAGGCTTCTCGAAATCAGCAAGGAAACCTACTTCATGTCGCATCGGACTTCCGCGGACCTGGGCTACGCCATCGCCGAGATGGAAAGGGCAGTCAGGAGCCTGGAGCAGAAGGACTTGCCCCAGGCGGAAGGCGCCGGCCGCAAGGCATACGAGACTTTGAACAGCGTTCTTTCGTCCCTGCTCATAGCCGAGCAGTCGATGTGCTCCGGCCAGGGTGGAATGGGGGTGGGGCAGGGGTTCCAGAGAATGCGGACTCTCTCGGGTGTGCAGATGGGTGTCAACAGGGCCACCGAGGAGCTCCATTCACAAATAGATAGACAGGGGAGGCTTCGCGAGTCCGAACAGCAGGCGCTCAGTCGCATCGCCGCTCAACAGGAGGCGGTGCGGAAAGGTCTGGAGGACGTGGCGAGGGCGATGGGAGAGAGGCGGGACATCCTCGGGCGATTGGACGATCTCATCAACGACATGAAGCAGGTCGAAGGCCGGATGGAGGTACAGCAGCTCGACGACAGCATGGTTCGCAAGCAGCATCAGATATTGAGCAGGCTTCTGGAGGCACACAAATCGGTGCAGCAGCGTGATTACACGGGGAAGAGATACTCCAAGCCCGGCAGCGACTTCCCGGATAGAGCGACACCCGTGGAACTACCGAGGGAACTTCTGACCAGGAAGGACAAACTCAAGCTCGATGCTCTGCGCGAGCGCGCGGAACGCTACCCGGAGGCGTACCGGGAGCTGGTCGAAGAGTATCTGCGGGCGATTTCGGCTGCGGCGAAGTGAGGGAGAATGCGGCTATGAGCAGGTCTTCTCTTCTCGTATCGGTCGTCACGGCACTGGCGTTTCTCTCTCTGGCGGCGCCCGCGCTGCGGGGAGGGGCAGCGAGCGCCACGGCGACTGCATCGAGTGGGTCGGTTACCGCCCTTTTCCAGAGTGCAAAGAGAGATTTCTCGGCCGGCGACTACGCCACTGCTTCGGCCAAATTTGAAGAGCTCGTGAAGAGGGGTGTACCTTCCTCGATACTCAGAGAAACGCCCCTTTCGCTCTGCGAGAGCAAGCTCAGGGAGGGAAAGCTGGTCGAAGCGGAGACGCTAGCGGTAAAAGCGGCGACGATACTCACCGACAAGACCGGCCTGCCGGAGATCAAGTTCATGCGCGCCGAGATTCTCTACTTCTCCGGGAACCTGAAGGAAGCGCTTGATCACTATCTTGCGTTTGTCGGCTCGTACGTGGAGCATCCCCTGGCCAACGATGCAATTGCCCGGATGCTTCTCATGGATGAGAACAGCGAGGCGAATAACGAGCCGCTCGTCACGTTTATCGGCGCCGAGTACCTGGAATATTGCGGGGCAGGCGACAGCGCGCTTGTGGTCCTCGACAGTCTGCTCACGGCCTTTCCGGAAGCAAGAATCGTCGACGAGGCGCAGTTTAAGAAGGGTGAGATTCTGAGTGCGTGCGGAAAGTACGCGGAGGCAGTGGAGCAGTACCGCCTGTTGGGTGTCCGCTTCCGGGACAGCGAGCTCGTACCGCTTTCCAGACTTCGAATGGCAAAGCTCCTTTCTGAGAAGCTCGGGGAGAAGGCAGGGGCCATTGCCGAGTGCGAGGAAGTTGTGAAGGCCTTTCCCGAGACGTCGTTTGCCGTCGAGGCGCGGGATCTCCTTCAGAGGCTCAAGAAATGACGGGAATGAAGAGAAAGAGAGTCGGGTCTTCGTGCATCTGGCCAGTGGACGCGGTGCAACGGACGATGGCGGTCGGCGGTCGTGCTGTTTTTGGAGGTCACGTGGGTTGTGCAGGTCGCGTTGCTTTGACCCGGCCGGCGGGGGTTGCGCGGCGGATGGCTTTCGTTGCCAGGTATGTTGTTTTCGGCGGAGTCGTCGCCTTTCGCAGGCCGGTTGCTTCGCTACTCCTGATTTTCGCATTTCTCGCCGCGGCCGGCGGCGCGCGTGCCGACATTCTCGTACACATGGACCTGCGGCAGAGTGACCATCTCAGGGCGTACGGACTGGCCTATCGCTGTCTACAAAGGGGAATCGCGGTCGAATGGCTGCTCAATTATCGGGGGGGTTCCTTTCTCATCCGGGGCGGCGAAGACGTGGTGAATCAGGCGAATCTCATGGGCGTTTCCTTTGAATCCGTCTCGGGAGCGGACATAGCGCGGATACACGGCGAGATTGAACAGAACAACATGGAGGTCATTCTCCTCGAGAAGGCGCCGAAAATCGCAGTTTACATAAGACCGACGTCTTTGCCCTGGGACGACGCCGTCACGCTCGCGCTCGAGTACGCACAAATCCCATACACGAGGATTTGGGACGAGGAGATACTCGCGGGGATTCTGCCGCAGTTCGACTGGCTTCATCTTCATCACGAGGATTTCACGGGTCAGTACGGCAAGTTCTATGCGGCGTATCGAAACGCCCTGTGGTACAAGGCCCAGCAAGCCGCCTACGAAGTCGCTGCGAGAAGGGCGGGTTTCGCCAAAGTGTGGCAGCACAAAGCCGCGGTCGTTCACAAGATAAAGGAGTACATCGCGCAGGGCGGGTTTGTGTTTGCGATGTGCTCCGCAACCGACACGTTCGACATGGTGCTTGCGGCGGGTGGGGTGGACTTCGTTGCGGAGCCTTATGACAGGGACCCCCCTGAGCCGGGCTGCGAAAGCAGATTCGACTTCTCGAAGACTCTCGCGTTCGAGAACTTCAAGATGGTTCTCAATCCCCTCGTCTACGAGTTCTCGGACATAGACGTGACGGAAGAGGTGATGGGCCGGGGCCCGAACAGCTATTTCACACTCTTCGAGTTCTCCGCCAAGCACGATCCCGTTCCGACGATGCTGACCCAGGATCATATGGCCGCCGTACCCGACTTCATGGGGCAGACCAGCGCCTTTCGGCGGACGAGAGTGAAGAGCTCTGTGGTCATTCTAGGCGAGGTCAGAGGAACGGAAGAAGTCAAATACCTGCACGGAAACTACGGGAAGGGGACGTTCACTTTCTACGGGGGCCATGACCCCGAGGACTTTCGGCACAACATAGGCGACCCGCCGACGGAGCTGGCTCTGCACAAGAACTCGCCCGGCTACCGGCTCATTCTGAATAACATCCTGTTCCCTGCTGCAGAGAAGAAGAAGCAGAAGACCTGACGGAGACAGCGCTGCAGAGACGAAGCAGAACCGCGGCCTCACCAGCGCATCGGCCTCACGCCTGGCCAGTTCTGCGCTAATTGTTAGATGAACAGGATTGTCAAACAGGCCTTGTAGTTCGGGAAATGCCTTGACACTGTTTTCCCTCCTGCGTACTCTATCTGTAACCATGTTTATGCACGCATCTGTCGGTCTAGATGCGAACTACAGCGGATACTTCTGCCCACCTATTGCATGCGAGGATGTGACACGATGGCGACGCAGGAAGTCAAGCAAGATTTGCGAACACTGTACGACAATCGTGCCGGTATTTACGGCACAAGATTCGGAACACCGGCAGGGAACTATTACCTGTGGCGGAAGATAAATACTGCTCTCGCTCTTGCAAAGTTCGAGAAAGGGAGCCACATCTTGGATGTCGGGTGTGCGAGTGGACACTACACACTGGAATTTGCAAAATTGGGATTTAGGATAACGGGGGTTGATCTATCTCCGGAATGTATCAAGCTCGCCGGGGAAAGGGCGAAAAAGGCGGGAATAGACAACCTTGAACTAATGGTTGGCGATGCCGAAGATCTCTCCATGTTTCAGAACGATACGTTTGATGGAGCGATTTCTTTCTCTTGTTTGAGATACCTGCCTAGTCCTCAGAAGGCTATCAACGAGATGTTCAGGGTTGTGAAAAGACAGAAACCGGTAGTTGTGGATTTTCCGAATAGAAGGTCACCCTGGTTTAATTATTTGAAACCTTGGTTTACGGGCAGCAGGCATATTCACGACCATTTTTACCTGACAAATGAAGTAGTAGCTTTTCTGGGTAACGCAGGTTTTCAGGGGATAAGCGCGACTCGAATATTGTACACCCCTAAGTCCACGTGGCCTGCATTGCTTAAGATCATGAAGCTGGTTGATGTGGTGGGAGAACTGCCTCTCCTGAACCAGTTCGCTGCAATAATCATGTGTGCCGCCAGGAAGCCGTGAAACGTGTTGTGCCGGTGCTAATAACGTGGGATGTGGATCCCACTCCCGAGGTAACACCCGAGAACAAGAAACGCGCGCTCGCGCTCACGCTGGCGCTGCTATCAGACCTTCAGATTCGGTCCACCTTCCTATTCCACGCACAGATTGCGCCCGACTTGCAGGAAGAAATCTCTTCGCTGGTAGCGGCTGGGCACGAAATAGGTTGTCACGGCCTCACACACGGAGACGAGGAAGAGTACGACAGGATGGCCGAACATGTGCAGCGTGAATATCTTGTCAAGGCCACGAGTATTCTGGAGTCTGTAGCCAACACACCGATAAGGACGTTCAGAGGCCCCAGAGTAAAAACTTCACATATCACACAGAAAATTCTAGAAGAGCTCGGATATTGTGCAGACTGCTCGGTCTCATCACAGAGGATCGACTTCATAAGCTCCAATCTTGTAAACGTGGGGTGGATCGTTGCACCGAGATTGCCCTATCACCCCAGCGATAGGAGTGCATTCAAAAGGGGCAAGCGGAACATCTGGGTAGTTCCGAATTCGGCGATAGTGTTCCCTTTCATCAGCACGGCACTGTACACCTTCCGTCTTAGATTCATGAAATACTTGTTCAATATTCTGTACGGTGAGTCTCTGCAAAAAGGGAAACCCATCGTCTACATGGGGCATCCTTTCGAGTTTGCGCCGTGGAGCATGAGAATTAGAGGAGGGAGTAGCTTCTTCAGAAGGGTCCGCATTCACGGTTTCGGATACAGAAGAATATTCTGCGAAAAGAACGAGCGAAGCAGATACGAGATGAACAAAGCGCTATTTGCCTACATGAAGTCACACCCGGCGGTGGAATTTATGACGGTGTCCGACTTTGTCGGCGGTACCCTTCACCGGCCGGGCACCGCCCAGTAGTTCGTGTTTGCTCCAAGCCTCGGGGCTCAAAGTGAGAGTCCAAGTGTGCGGAAGTGGTAAGCCAAGCCCGGGCCCTCTGTGGCCCTCTTCTCCGCACGAGGGGAAAGCCGTGTGTGCGGCCGTCCCGCACGTGAAGCCGGCTAGCTCGCGGGGCCCCCTGTTCTGAAGAGATCCTTAACCCTGCCCCAGTTCACTTCCTGCACGCCCGTCGTTGAACCCTGGTAGAGGCTCAGGATACCCGAGCCGGCGCCTTCCATCCACGTTACATCCTCGGCATCGGGACGCCATCTGCCGCAGGGCGGCGTCGGCGGCAGGATCGTGAGGCTTGCCGTCTCCACGTCCGTGCCGTCGCCGGTGGCGGCAACGATCATCACACCCAGCGTGCCCGGGGGGAAACATCGCGGTACGCGCAGCTCCTGCCAGCCGGAGTGCGTCTCGTAAGGGCCGAGCGTGACCCTGCTGCGAATGGGGCCGACAGTCCAGCCCCAGAAGGACAGCGAAAGCGCCAGGTCAACGACGGCGGGGACGTCGGCGAGATTTGTGATCGATGCGGAGGCGACGAAGGGGTTCCCCGCCACGACAGCATCGGGCTCAAAGGAGAGCTCCGCGTCTACCATGGCGCCGGCCGGTGAAACCGGAAGGGCAAGGAAGCACGCGATCAGCGTGAGGTATGTTGCCGGAAGAAAGTATCCTCTCATCAACTATCCCCTCCGAAAAACGCACTCGCAAACGGAGACCTATCAGAAATGGAATCGAAGTACCGACAGTGGTACTATATCACCGCTGACCGAGTCCGGCAAGGGGCGGGGAGGGAGATCGACACGTTGAATCTCAAGAAGCCTCTCATCATAGTCGGCCTCATCGCCTTCTTCGGGTTTGATGAAATTCTGCTCATCGTTCTCCTCTGGAAGCTCGGTTTCCCGCACTTGCCGGCGGCTGTTTGGCTGGCCATCGGAGCGGGGCTGACCTTCCTCAACTTCCTTCTGGCCCTCCTTATCTACAAGCTGATGCAGACCCGGCCGACCACCGGTCCCGGGGGACTCGTCGGGCAGGCCGGGGTGGTGCTGGCCGCCGACGGGCGAAGGGGCAAGGTGCTTGTAAGGGGAGAGCACTGGGATGCGGAATCTCAAGAAGAGCTTAGAGAGGGAGATGACGTCGTTGTCGTTTCGCTCCGGGGGCTTGTGCTTGTCGTGCGTCGATCTCAAACAGGCACGGTGAGCGAGAAGTTCGCGGCGTCGATCACGTGAACATCACCGCCATCCCTGGCCGCTCACAACGCAGAACTGCCTGGCCTAGATGTCTCACCCCAAGGCGCTGAGCGAAGTGCTTCATCGCGGCGGGGGCCGCGCAAGTGTTCAAGTCCTCCCAGAGCAGCCTCGCGGGGCTGCTGGTCCTAGCCGTACTCGTTATCTACATGATTTCGCAACTAGTGACGCTCTTCGTTACCCCGGTCTTCTACATCTATTTCGACAGGCTCGAGGGAAAGCGCGGACGGATTCTCGGTCACCGCGCAAAGCGGCTCGTCGGGACGGAAGAGGGCGAAACCAGGGGATAGAGGCGTTGTGTATCTGCACAGCGCTTTCAGCGTACCTGAGAAAAAGAGCCCCCGCCGGCCGATGTTGGAGCAGCTCGTCTGGGCGTTCAGCGTGGTTCGAGTGCAAGAGTGGCTCCGCGGGCTGGACGACGTTAGAGCTTCTTGCTTGGGTATCTAGCCTGGTTCGAATGGGAAGTGGCTCCTCGGCGAACGGCGTTAGAACCGGTTGTGCGGTGCTACCCCACGAGCGATGGGCTCTCCATGTCTGTAGCGTTTTCCGCTTGACTCAAACTCGCTTTCCTGTAACCGTTGTGACCTGGCGGCGTTTGCATATCACAGTCCCACCTTCCGCTCTCGTGTGGTCGTGTCGTACATCCTGCAGGGAGGCATGTATGCGCACAGGACATCTCTGGCTCATCTCGGTCATGGTTGTCAATCACTCTGTCACCCGCTCTGTATGTGGGTTCCGTTCTGGCCCAGGAAACTACGGGTCAGCTGGAAGGTCGTGTGCTTGATGTTCAGGGTAAGCCAATGGCAGGGGTGGACGTTGTAGTGCCAGGCAGAGCAAAGATATGGCGTATCAATACGTCCCGCAGCATGGTATCTTGGCTAGTTCCGCCCAGTCGTCTTAGGCCGTTAGCTCTAACAATCTCATCATATGTGTCCTAGACATCGACATCGCAGTTCGTCAGACGCAGCAAAGAACGCAGCCATATCTGTCTTGTCAATCGTGCTGTTGTTTTGCGGGTTCTACTGGAACTGCTTTCACGTGACCGACCGACGATTGTTCGTCGGTCATCAGCGTGACACGGAGTTTCTCGTCGTTGGAAGACTGGTTAAATCTCACTCCGACGGGATTCTATCGGCCGGCGGACTGCCAGGCTGGGTAAGCCCCGGCACGACCCCCCTGGCATATGGAGATCAAGCAGTTGATTATCAGTACCTGGCCTACATCAATGGCCTTACGTTCGACTCATACAAGCCATATGAGTCACAGAGCGGAGGCCAGGCACTGGTTCTGAGTCTGTTGGATCGAACAGTACCCTTGTCGCCCCATGCGAGACTCCAGTTCTTCCGTATGCTCACATCGTTGCTCTTGGCACTTACGCTGACAATGGTCGTGCTGTGGTTCTTTTGGGAGTTCGGGTCGTGCGTTGCGATGTTTGTGCTGGTCTCTATGGTTGTTTCGCAATGGTTAACCATTTTCGGACGCAACCTCTGGTGGTCTACTTGGACTTTCTATCTGCCGATGGTCGTGGTAATGCATTTCCTCCGACACGACAGACCACTCACAAACGGTCACGTTCTCAAGTTCGGAATCCTTGTCTTCATATCGGTTCTCGCAAAGTGCTTGCTCACCGGATACGGATACATCACTACCACTTTGATCATGATGATTGTGCCCTTTGTCTACTATGGCATTCTTGATAGGATGAGCACGCGCAACTTTATGAGGTACATTCTGGTGGCAATCTTCTCCTCGTCCGTTGCGATTTTCTTGAGTCTGACGATCCTGTGTTGCCAGATCGCGGCGGTAGAAGGGAACATGAGGGCTGGAGTTGACGAAATAACATATTCTTTGCAAAAGAGAACACATGCAGATCCGAGCGGGTTTCCCCTCGTGTACCGTGACAGCCTGGGATCGAGTACGGCTAGTGTGGTGCTCAAGTACCTGAACGGCAAATTCTTCTTGAAGGTACGCTACTGGTTTCTGACCGCCCTTTTCCTGGTAATGTCTGTTGCGGTGATTTTGCGAGGAAACCGTTATGCCTTTGCGAGTCATCGAAAAACCGCGGCGTTGGTCCTGGCGACCTGGTTTTCAGCTCTGGCCCCTTTGTCGTGGTTCGTGATTTTCAAAGCGCATGCCTTCATTCATACCTTCATAGATCCCATCGTGTGGCAGATGCCATTCACTCTCTTCGGCTTTGCTGTGTGCGGGCTTGCCGTGAGGAGCGTCTTGCCGGATTCTCTTCACCTGAGGGGCCTCTCGGCGAGACGGAATTGCACTTGCACTTCATCTCACACCTTGTGAAATGTGGCGCCCCGGCCAAATGAAATGTGACTCCCGAGCCGATCAAGAACCGCCGAAGTCGGCGGATTGAATCCGGGCTCCCCAGATAGGACTCGAGCCTGCGCCCCCTTACGCCACGACTATCTCGCAGAACATGCTTGAACCGTCGACTTCCTGGATGTGCACCGCCCCCGCACAGCCGGACGTGAGGTTGCGGAACTTGTCCGGTGTCACCGTGTTGCCGACGAGACCGTCCTTGCACACGATGACACCGTTGCCGGTGCGGCTGTAGTCTATCTCGCCCATGAGGCCGTGGGCGGCCTGAGCCTTGAACCACTCGAGCCTGTCGTCCCAAAACCGCTCGGAATAGCTCGAGAAGAGCACTCTTCCCCCGGAACGCGTGACTCGTACCGCCTCCTCAATCAGAATCCTCTGGTCAATGTGAAAGGCCGAGATGCCGTTCTGAATGGCCACAACGACGTCGAACTGCCCGTCTCGAAACGCGAGCGCAGCCGCGTCCATTGCGACGAGATGGCAGGACGCTGGGGATGAAGACGTGGGACGCACGGCCGGGGAGTGAGAAGTTGTGAGGCGAGGCGACATGGCGTTAGCCGGCACCGGGCCGGACGACGCGGAGCGAGGGGGTAGGGGGCGACTGCTTGCGGCCTCGCGCATCACTTCTTCCGCCAGAAGCAGGCTCTCGTGCGAAGAGTCGATACCGAAAGCGCATCGCGCCTTCTGCGCCAGTCTTGTCAGGACTCTGCCGTATCCACACCCGAGCTCTACGACGGTGTCCTCGGGCGAAATTCTGTCCAGGACAAACTGGATCTCCGCCTCGAGATACTGTTTCACTCTCGGCGGGGCAACCTCATAGCATCGCCTTAATCTGTGGGATGACAGTTTCTCGGAATAGTATCCTGACATGGCGTTGAACCCCACCAAGTGTCGTAATTCCAGGTACGTTCATCTTATGACACTGAACGGCTGAGCCCTTCGTTCGCCGGCCAGTGGAAGCACCCAGAGCAGCCGTTCCGCAAGGTCTCCCTTTGCAGTTTCGTAGGCCTTTGCCATGGCGTCCCAGACCGTCGGCTTCTCCATGAGGTTGGCCTGAACGGAATACTGTGCGCCGATGTGGTGGCCGGCCGCATAGATCGCTCGGCTTCCCGTGTGAACGGCCATGCCGCCGCAGCACGTTACCAACGCTGTAGCGCGTTGCCAAGATGATAACCCGCCATCACGGTCGTCTCCTCCGCGTCGCTCATTTCTGCGACGCACCCCACGTCTCGTTGAACAGGATCTCAGGCAGCGACTTTCTCACGGGCGGGAGCGGCGTGCTCCTTGAGTAGCCCACGGCAAGCATGGTCACAAGAGTGGCCTCAGCCGGGGCCTTGAGTATCTGCTTTATCTCGTTTTCCGCCGTCAGGGTCAGGCCCGCCCAGAGCGAGCCCAATCCCATTGCGTTGGCGGCAAGAAGGATGTTTTGGCAGGCAACCGACACCGCCTGCATCTGATGAAGCAAAGAGATGTCCCTGAAATCTTCGTCGACGTTCGTCGTATCGTAGAATGCAAATATGTGAACGGGTGCCGAGAAGACGGAGGTCCAGTAGCCCCTGACTCCTTGCAGCGGGAAGCCGCGTGATTCAAAGTAGGGCGCGAGTTTCTTGAGAAGGGCCAGGGCGATCTGCTTCTGGGTGGTTGTATCCCTAACGACAACGAAGCGCCACGGTTGAGAGTTGTTCGGAGAGGGAGCCCACGAGGCGGCTTGTATCAGCGTCTCTATAACCCCTTCCTCGATGTCCTTTGTTTCGAATCTGCGGATGCTTCTCCGTTCCTTGATGTTCTTGAGCACGGGATTGGTCGCGAACGGAGACTTCTCACTGGGACCACCTCCGGCCGGGAAGAGGACTTTCTCCGCAACGGCGACGGCGAAGCTCTCGAAGTAGGGGAAATTGCCCGTCACGACGTTCTCGTCTGCAACGGCGGTGCGAATCACGTAGTCGCCTCCCGCGTTCTGTAAATCGGGAGCGACCTCTCCGTAGGCGGTGACGGCGTGTCCTTTCACAACGTCGGCGGCGGCGAGAAGCAGGGGTCCGTGGCAAATCGCCGCAAGAATGACGTTCTTCTTGTCGGCCTCCTGGGCAAGCGAGATCACTTTGAGACTGTCACGCGCGAGAAGGCTCTTGGGGCTGTTCCCGCCGGGGAAGAACAACACTCTGTATTGGCCGAAGTCGAACTTCGCCGGGTCTATCTCAGAAAGCAGAATGTCCATCGGCACGGTCCTGGTCGCCGAGCGGTCGAACCCGGTAGCCGTCATCTTCCAGACGTGGCCGGTGAGCTGCCTGTCCGTTCCGGCCAGATCGACCTTGGCCCCCCAGCTTTCCCAATGGTTCTTTATTACCATGAGCTCGTGATAGTCGAAATCGTCTCCGAGAACGGCAAGAATGTGAACCCCGGAAAGATCGTAGGGATGTTTGAGCCCCGACTCCTCCCACCAGACTTCGGGGGTTCCGGTCGTGTCGGAGTCCCGGGATGATGCCGGAGTCTGAGTCGAGGTGGTGGTCTGAGTTGAGGTGGAGGCCTGAGTCGTGGTGGAAGCCTGGGTCGCCGCGACCTGCGGGGTCGCCCCCAACTTCTCGGTCGCGAGGACCGCGATGGCAAGAACACAAAGCAGACTCGCGAGTATCGAGATTGAGAGTCGGATCTTCATTGGCTCCTCCGTTGGGATAGGGTGAATCGTCGGAAGCCCCTCGGGTGAGCGGCCTCGCCCGATTCTCTAGTCCTTCAAGTAGTACTCAACCGTCGAAACGACTCTCACGGTCTTCTCGATCTGGTTGCCTTCGTAGATGCCGGGCGCTCTGTCGCGCGGGAGAATCTCGAACATTCCCTGGCTCGCGCGACGTCTGCGCGGTCCACACAATAACGTCCTTTGAATCTCGCGGAGGAGAGTCTATCATAACTCTCGTCCGCGAGAAATCCAGACGTCGTCTTCGGAGAATCCAAGAGTCATCTTTACGGATTCCAGCCGTTCGTCTGCGGCGTGGTGGAGGGCCTGCCTCCGTGCGGTCGGCGTCTGATGGGTCGCGGCGGGACAAGGGGAAGGCGTGTACGGCCCATCCCCGTGCGGCCGACGTAATACCCGGCCCGGCCGATGGCCTTGGCCTAACGAAAGGAGTAACAATGAACTGGAGCGAGCTGTTGAAGAGTGAAGTCGAGGACGCACATAAGGCAACCGAGAAGCTGATGGAGCTGGTTGACGAAAACAAGCTCAACTGGAAACCGTCGGACGGACACAACTGGATGACGACGGCACAGCTTCTCAAGCATATCGACGACTCCTGCGGCTTTTGTTTCCGCGGCTTCGTGACGGGTGACTGGGGCCTGCCGGAGGGCGTACAGGCCAGCGACATGAAGCCCGAGGACATGCTTCCACCGGCCGAGAAGATGCCGGCGGTCGCGAGCCTGGCTGAGGCGAAGAAGCTCCTGGCGGCGGACAAGAAAATCGCCCTTGAGATGCTGGCCAAGGTCGGGGAGAAAGACCTAGTCGAGAAAATGACGACGGCGCCGTGGGATCCGACTCCGGTTGCCCTGGGCCACCGCCTTCTGCAGATGGTGGGACACCTCCAGCTCCACAAGGCGCAGTTGTTCTACTATCTCAAGCTTCAGGGAAAGCCCGTTCACACGGGGCACATGTTCGGCATGTAGTCTCCAGCGGGCTTCGTGCCCGTCGGGTCAAGACAACAGGTGTGTGCGCAAAGACCCCTTGCCGGGCGCCGAGGCTCCTTTCCCAGGTGAATCGAAACTCGCGAACCTACAGTGCGGCCTGCCCCGGGCGCGCTCCGCGTCCGGGGAGGCGCCGCCATCCGTACCTGAATCCCTGGCCTGCAAGTAGAAGCACGAGCGGCATCGCCGGCAGCACAAATCTGGACATGCCTCTCGTGAATACCAGAACGCAGGACAGGCCGATTGCGGGGAAGAGGAAGTAGAGCGCCTGGCTCCTTCCTATCGTGAAAAGGCCGAGTATCGCGAAAAGCAGCAGGGCAAGGTGTGCTCCCCTGAGCAGCCAGAAAATGGGAGGGTTGGAGCGGTAGGATTGTGACCCCGGCAGGTAGCTCCAGGTCCAGGCAACCCTCTCAACGCCTCGTGCCAGAAAACCGGCCGGGTCGGTCTTGACGTGCGAGGCGGCCAGCTCACGAAAGCGCCGGTCCGCGGTCCGATCGATGTGGTAGCCGTCTTCGCGCACCGCCCACCTGAATTCCTGAGAATCGAACCATTTCGGAGCACTGTTTGGCGTGCTCGCGAACCAGAGATTATAGCCCCCGTCGGTCGAAAGAGGGGTGGGGTCGCCCATGGTTATCCAGTTACGGAGAAACCACGGGGCAACCACGACAGAGAACGCGGCAAACAGAACCGCCCATCGGCCGAGCGCTCTCCTCGTGCCCAGCTCCAGCCAGGCAGGCAGGAAAGTCAGACACGAGAGAGGCAGGGCAATGGGGCGCGTGAGAAACGTGGCACCGAAGAGCGCGCCGCTGAGGGCCCAAAGCGCGGCGGAGCCACCCCGGCGACC
>JAZDPI010000046.1:0-2154 GCA_043797775.1 Candidatus Eiseniibacteriota bacterium | reverse complement strand
CATGGCAGAAGACGCCAACCGCGTTGAGACCGCCCGGATGGTTGGTTTCCTCGGGCTGGATGGTGTAGTCCGCGACGGAAACGCCGTCGTAGCTCCTGGTGTCACTGGCGCGGTACCGATGCGACTGAATCATGCTGCTGTCCCCGGTCTCCTCATATCCCGGGCCGGGAAAGACAATCATCACGCCGTCAACCCATCCATTATCGTCGTTGTCGAACTGTGAGAAATCGAGATAGGGGGCGGCTGAGTCGATGGCCGCTTCGGCGAGCCGAGCGGCGTTGTGGGGGCTCGATCCCATGCCCATCAGATTATTGACATAATAGGCATAGGTGTTCGGCATCCGGAACCAGCCGACAACGGTGCCGATGACATTCATCTGTCCATACGAGATTTCCGAGTAGTATTCCGTCATGGATCCGGTTGGGTTCTTCTTGCCGGTGGAGAACAGCAGGCTGTCGAACATCGCGGGAGTGGAAGCAATCTTACCGCCTGGGGCCGGATTGTCGCTGAAATCCACCAGAATGCACGGGATGTGGTGATCGAAGGGCGTGGCACTGGCCGCCATACGCGTGATCGATTCCGTGGCGCGTTCGACCGGCGCGTCGAATCCTCTGTCCCGCGCATCCGCCTGCACTCTGAGATACCATTCCCAGCGGCCTTGCGCCTTCAGGCTATCCACAACGTCGGGGAGCGGTGCGACAGCGAAGGCAATCCGGACCGGGAGAAAGGTGCATGAAACCGAGAGAGCAACCGAGGTGAGAGTTCGTAACAGAATGAGATGCCAGCCAGGTATGGAGCATCGGTGCGTGCTAGCACGCAACCTACCAGTCAGGTTCTGATTGGAGGCTCCAGGAGCAGACGCGGCTGATAGCCGCACCGGGCGCACGCCGTGCGCCCCTACACCCGGCACCTTCTTGTCAGAGGCTATAAGAGCTTCTAACGGAATGAAAGGCCTGCCCCCGGTCGTTAAGCACTGGTGCGTGCAAGCACGCACGCTACGGAGGCCAATGTAGGGTGCATGTTCACACGCACCGCTCTTTTTGTTAGAAGGTCTAAGGAGCGCGAGTGATCGTTTTGCTGGAATCATTGTCACCGGCAGCCTACCTCACGAGGACCATTTTCCTCGTTATCGTTTCCTGCGTCGTTTCAATGCGATACATATAGACACCGGAGGCCGCTGTCTGACCCCGCGAGTCCGTGCCGTCCCACACAACCGAACCTGCACCAACGGTGTTCCAGCCATTGAGGAGAGTCCGGACGTGCTGTCCGAGCAGGTTGAAGACGTCGAGACGGACCAGGCCATCACGCTTCAGACTGTAGGAGATCACGGTTGACGGGTTGAACGGATTGGGGAAATTCTGACTGAGTTGCACACCAGGCGGTATCGAGCCGCCGTCATCCCCATCGCCGACGTCGGTGGCCTCCTGCCAGTGGCGGCGTGCATCACCGGCAAACTGAGCGAACTGCTGGGGGGAATCCGCCAGGATCAGAGCCACGGCAAGCGTGACCTCACCTGACGGCGCCAGCGTTACGGGAGCACTCGCGAGAATCTCCAGGAGGTCACCCCATGAACTGTCAGCGACATTCCCGCCCGGCTGCAGAGACGCCAGTTTCTCGCTGGGGGTGAACGTGAGTTTGCCTCCCGGCGTGTTCTGGTAGAAGCGACGAGCGGAAAAAGGCGCACTCAGCGGCACGATTCCGGCGACCGTGGAGCTGCCGGAGGCAAAGTGATAGAAGCCGCCCGAGACGGGATCCTGCCCCAGACGTTCATTCACCGTTCCCGGCACGGGCAGATCGATATCGAGGAGCAACCCGCACAACAGACTGTCGATGGTAGCGGTGGTGCGGTTGCGGAGTGTCCATTCGACGACCGCCACGCGGCCATCGGAGGATCCCGGATACAGGGTAACTCTCTGTGCGACTTTCACACCCACGGGATTGGTGGCACGGCGATCATCGAAGGACGTGGAGGCGTATGTTGCGCCGTCGCCCCGAGTACCGAGCGCGACTGAATCGAGCGGTGCGAAATCGAAAGGGCTGGACCCATTCGCGCGCCTTGAAGCATCGGAGAAGTGTCCACCCGCCGATGCGATCATGAGAGCACCCTCGTAAAGGAGATTTGCGCCACCATTTGTCAGGCGCCAACCAGTGCCG
>JAZDPI010000038.1:0-2150 GCA_043797775.1 Candidatus Eiseniibacteriota bacterium | reverse complement strand
CCCGTCACGGTCCGGACCTGATGGTTGAAGAAGCCACAAGGTTGAGACCACGTCTCAGGGCATCGGCACGATGTTGACTTCGAAGAGCTTGGGCCAGAGTTTGCCCGTGACGAAAAGCCGGTCGCCGGCCCTGTCGTATGCGATGCCGTTCAGGACGCCCGGCGGCGGGAACATGTCCTCTGGTCGCAGGAGCCCTCCGAGTTCTATCCAGCCTTCCACCTGTCCCGTGGCCGGCGATATTATGGCCACACGGTTCGTCTTCCAGACGTTCGCGTATATCTTGCCCTTGATGTACTCGAGTTCATTCAATTGTGTGACGGCGAGGGAGTCGTCAAACACATCGAGCGAGTCAACCTGTTCAAAAGTCATGGGATCCCAGAACCGCAGCATGGACGTTCCGTCGCTCATGATGAAGTTGGCTCCGTCGTAGGTGAGGCCCCATCCTTCGGTCGGATAGTAGAAAAGTCCCAGCGAATCGAGCGTCGCCTGATCGTAAATGAACCCCACGTGCTCCACGTAGGTCAACTGGACGATTCTCTTCTCCCGGACTATTCTCCATCCGCGGAGAACCGTGTACTCACGAATCGCTATTCCCTCGCCGAAGTAGTTTGAAGGCAATCGGTGAATATCGAGCACAGCCCCGGTCTCGAGCTCCACCTTTCTGACCGACGAGCCTGCGTAGGGACCGGTTCCTTCGTACAGAAAACCGTCGTCGAAAACGAGGCCCTGGGTCGAGGCGTTTCTGTCATGAGGGTACACGTTGACCACCGTGTAGGTATAGATCGTGGCCGGGGTGTCGACTGTCGTCGTATCCTGGGGTGGGGGAGTGGTGGGGCCTGAGGAATCCGAGCAGGAACCGGAGAGAGCGCACACGGCCAGGAGTGAGAGAAATGCAAACGTCGTAAAACGCATACGCATGGTTCCAGTTGGCTGCAGTCAAATCAGGCCTCAACTACATCAAGTGTGACACACAGTGCGGGGGAATGCAATACCCGAAACCCCGGCCGGTCGGGTTGCCTTGCTGAAAATCCCTCTTCGCCTGGGGAAGAACGCTCGGAGGTCGGGGTGCGAGGGCTCCCGGCGCGCTTCTATGCCGCGAGGCTGATACCACAATATCGCCTATTGCAAGAAGTTACGGGAATGCCCATGTCCCTGAAGCCCTGGCACGTCCCTTGCGAGCTTGTGACGCACGAGGGCAGTACGCGAACAGTACGCCTCAACCGAACCGCGTGGCTGCAAGCGCGCGAGCGTGAGAGCAGCATGGGCAGACAAGGCTACAGGGAGGAGAAATGACATGAGATTCCTGAAGAGCCTCGCGAGGTCAGAGAAGGGCGCCGCGATGACGGAGTACGCCCTGCTGGTTGCCCTGGTTGCAATCGCAGTGATGGCGGCGATCGTCGTGTTTCGTGAGGAGATTATCCGCACGTTCACGACAGTTGCGGACGTTCTCGGAGGCGTGTAAACCCGGGAGCCGGGGTATCGCCTTCAGTGGGGACAGCGACGAAGCAGGCGCCGCATCAAGACTCGTTCCTGGATTCTGGGCCGGCTTCACCCTCGTCGGCGATGCGGAATACTTGGTCCAGCCTCACGACACGCATCGTGGAGAGAACCGGCTTGGAGACGTTTGTCAGAACCATCTCACCGTTTTTCGACGTGACGGCCGTGTAGAGAGCGACCAGGACGCCGAGCCCCGTACTGTTGATTGCCTTCACTTCTTTGAGGTCAATCACGAAGTTTCTTGCCCCCGCATCGAGCTCCCTCTTTATCGAGGCACGGACCTCGTCCAGGTCCGGCCCAGCCCCGAGAAATCCTGCGAGCTTCACCGAGACAGCGTTGCCTTCCGTTTTAATTGTGTGCTTCATCGGTACTGCCCTTCCTCAGTTGTATTCTCCTGAACTCGGCTACCTCCTGAACCAGGATCTTCAGTATCTCCATGGTGTTCTGTTCCTGCTTTTCCAGCATGGAGGTGAGTTTCCTGTTCTGAAGGTGCATGGCGAACACGAGAAACAGGGCGAGCGCCGGTATCACTCCGAGCTCCACAGCCGCTTTGGCCAGTGTTCCTAGATCCATCGTCAATCCTCCAGCGAATCCAGAACTCGTAGCAGCACACTGCGTGCAATCGTCACAAAAGTCAGCTTCCCCCGAGCACG
>JAZDPI010000129.1:0-2469 GCA_043797775.1 Candidatus Eiseniibacteriota bacterium | reverse complement strand
ATGGGCCATAAAGCGCAACGCAAGCTGAACACTTACACTCTCTCATTTTCTGATCTTCGCCCATCACCTTTTCTAATGCCAAAAACAGCTCTTTCAAGATAACCACTTGAGCACGAAGTTCTTCTACCTTGTCGCATACTTCGCAAATCATCGTTCAATCTCTCCCTACTGTCCAGCCTTCCGCATCAGCGCTTCATGCGCCTCTACCGCACGCAAGAAATTCCGATTCGCCCGATCTTGCCCTACCCTCGTTTCGTCGAGCTCCTTCGTCAGCCGCTCGACCTCGGCGGCCAGGTGCTGCATGAGAGTCCCCACCGACTCGTCCAAGTGGGCCTGGTCCCCAACAGACCCACCGGCGTCGAGCACGAGGCCCGAGATCCGATCGAGCACATGCCGCGCAACAGCAAAGCCCTCGACCTCGGCGCGGAGGCGAGTGATCTCGGCGTTCAGCTCGTCGAGGGCATCCTGCAATGGATTCGTACTGGCCTCATTCATGGGACACCTCACAAACCACTCCTTCTGCAAGCCTACTTGCCCTCGGCCTCGGCGATTGCAGCGCGGGCTCGCTGACAAAGCATCCCGTAATTGCCTCTGATCCTCTCGTAACATTCGCACGGTTCTACGAAGGCTTTCAACGCCGCGAGCAGGGCGTCCCGCTGGGCGAGCAGCGCCTTCCATTCCTCATAGGCGCGATCTTCTACCTCCGTGATCGGGCCTGACCGCAGGTGGACGAAGCCGGGCAGATCGTCCCAGTGCTCGAAGAAATACTCCATCCAGGTCGAGAAGTTTTCGGGAGGCGTTCTAGGTTCCATGACTTACCCCCTGCTTTGTCAGGACCGCTTCACCGGTACGGCTACCACCCACGTCCCCACATCGCTGGTGATCCGCACTCGTCCCAGGCGCGCGAGAAGGTGCAGCGCGTCAGCATAGGTGCGAATCGCGGCAGAGTCGAGCCGGTACTCTGGCGCGTCGCCGCTGCCCCCTATCCCGCACGCCTGCCAGACGACCCCCTCCAGACAATCGAGCAGCTCGTGTTTCTCTAGTGCTTGGAGGAACGCCTCTTCCTTGTTCATCGGCATTGCAATCACCTCTTTCTGTCTTCTTATTCTGTCAGAACTCGGAGGCTTCCTTCTCGTGCTCGGCAACAGCCTCAAGCACCCCTTCTACCAGCACGGCTTGGCTGTAATCTGGCGCGTAGGACGTGACGCTCTGCTCGTCTACCCACTTGTCTAGGAGCTTCTGGAGACCCTCCACGTCTACGTCGTCCATGGCGTCCTCGTGGTGTTCTTCGAGAAGACTACTCACCAAGTCAACCGCGTCGATCCTGTCCAACCCGAACGGCTCGCAGGCCCATACGTACTTGGGCCGGTTCTCCGGTGCCATGTCAGCAAGGATTTCGTCCAGGTCATCTATCGGAAAGTAGCCATCCGATCCCTTGTGGGCATCCGAGTAGCACCATTCCCCCTCGTATTCGTCGAAGGGGATGTGCTTGGCCTTCTCGAACCTGGCTTGCTCTTCCGCGATATCCTTCGCCTTCAAGCAGGTCTCGCACACCGACCAGCCCTTCATCTTCGGTTTGCCACACTTGCATGGTTCCTCCACGCAACATCTGTCAGCAAGCTGCATTTCGGTTGTGCGATACACCAGCCCACACTTGCCGCAGTAGAGTGCCACGACCTCATCCGATCCGCGCTTCACTAGTTCTTTCGTGTTCATGGTTCACCTCTCACTCATGCACTATTTTGTTAGAGCTCTCGCTCTATGATTGGCGAGGGCCTGCACTAGCTCTTCTGGCCGCAACTCCATCATGGCCCGGATCTGCTGCTGAGTCCCGTGCGGAGCGGTTCCGAAGAACTTCTCGTAGTCCCCCCATGCGAGATGCAACCAAGCAGCTAACTCATCTCGCACGACCTCAAGGTTTCTGTCTTCAGGCATTGCAATCTCCACTCACTCACACGCCAAACTGTCATCGGCTCGCGCCGTCGTTTTTGTTGCCGGGGCCACGAGCCCCGGCGTCTCTCGCTCGCGGGCGAGGTTGGGTGCATCTCTGTCCCGCCCTCCTACAACCCAACCTCGCAGGAGGGCGAGAGAACTACTTCTTGGGGCTGATAGAGAGCAACGCTGGATTCAGAACGGCCCCTCCCTTGTCGTTTGCTTCATCCCCCTCGGTCCCGATTTGGTTGAACCTGTTCCACTTGCGTCGGAACTCCTCTCCCCGGCTGTGGCACTTTGATACCATGCCAGCCACGCAACCCGCCATGAATCCCGTAATCCCTCCCGCTCGAATGTTGTCATCGGCGCGACAGATGATCTTGTGCGGGTCGAAGTCGCCTGGTTCTGCGTCCAGAAGCCGCATGACCTCCCGCGCCACGTTCACGCAACATCCTCCGTAGGGGTCTTTGTTGGCGTCTTCCCAGGATTTCCATGCAACGGTGTCAACGATAGGCATGTTCATCTCCTTCACAAATT
>JAZDPI010000318.1:0-8775 GCA_043797775.1 Candidatus Eiseniibacteriota bacterium | reverse complement strand
GCTGAAGGGGAGGCTCCGGGCAGATTCACCCGACTCCCCCGATTCCATTCATTAATGGAGCGGAAGACGGGATTTGAACCCGCGACAGCCACCTTGGCAAGGTGGAGCTCTACCGGACTGAGCTACTTCCGCTCTCAGTGCACATCCCTCTACATTACGTGGTAGAATATAACCTCTCAGCAAGGTCTTGTCAACAATTCGGACTGAACCTCTGGATCGTAGACCATGGATCTCGTAGTTCAAAAATTCGGTGGCACTTCTCTCGCTACTGTCGAGCAGATAAGGCGAATCGCAGACAGGATTGCGGAGACAAAGAAGAGGCACAAGGACATCATAGTGGTGGTCTCGGCCATGGGCCATACGACGGACCGACTGCTGAAGCTGGCTTCGGAAGTCTCTCACGCTCCGTCCTCGCGGGAGCTGGACATGCTTCTCACGGCAGGCGAGAGGATTTCTATGGCCCTTCTGTCCATGGCGATAAACGACAGGGGATGCGAGGCGATATCTTTCACGGGTTCACAAAGCGGGATAATAACCGATTCCAAACACACTCGCGCCAGGATCGTGGACGTCAAGGCCTTCAGGATCAGCGAAGAGCTCGCGCAGAACAGGGTCGTCATCGTGGCGGGGTTTCAAGGCGTGAGTCCCAAGAAGGAGATCACGACCCTGGGCAGGGGAGGTTCCGACACGACGGCCGTGGCCCTTGCGTCTGCGTTCAGAGCCACGGAGTGCGAGATCTTCACTGACGTGGAAGGCGTTTTCACCGCAGATCCGGGCGTCGTTACGGGCGCCAGAAAGCTGAGCTCTGTTTCCTTCGAGGAGATGCTCGAATTGTCGGCCTCGGGAGCGGGAGTCGTGCATCACTCGGCAGTAGAGCTCGCATTCAGGTACGACGTCCCGCTTCACGTGCGCTCCAGCTTCTCCTTCGAAAGGGGGACCATGGTGACTGCAAAACCCGTTTCGCACAGCTCACAAGTCACCGGAATAGCTCATCTCACAGAGATGGTACTGATGAGACTGTCAGGACTGTCCAAGGCCGGCGAAATCGTGGCACGCGTTCTCGGGAAGCTCGAAGAATCCGGAGTAGAGGTGAGGCTGTTCAACGAATTGTCGCTCGGTGATGCGGAGGCAACGATTCTTCTTGTTGCGCCGGCCTCGGACAAGGACAAGGTGTCCGAGATCTGTTCGTCCGCAACGGCTGAGCTCGGCGGCAGGATGGAACCCGTCTCCGACGTGGCACTGATCTCCGTGGTCGGCGCCAACCTCCTGTGGACAGGCAACGTCTGCTCCAGAGCCTTCTCGACCCTGGCCGCTCTCGACGTGAAGCCCTACGCTGCCAGCTGTACGGCTCTCACGCTTTCGTGCCTAATCCCCCGGGACAGGGCCGAAGAAGTAGTGAGGAGACTTCACAAACTCTTTGTCGAAGAAGGGTCACTCTCTCAAGCCTAGACGCTCTGGCCGGTGAGAGAACAGACCCAGCTAGCAAAAGGGGTGCTGCGCCTCTTCCCGACTGCCTTTCTGTAGAGCTCCTCATAGCCTTGCGCCACGCGCTTCCAGGAGAAATCCTGCGACATGGCATTCCTCACGATGCGCGACCACTTCTGCCTGTCCTGGAAGGTCTCGTAGGCTCTCGCAACGGTCTCCATGAGGGCATCCGGCGTGTAGTCGCGAAACGAGAAGCCGGTCCCCTCTCCAGACGAAGCGTCGACGTTCTGCACCGTATCCGCCAGTCCTCCCGTGTGCCGCACCAGTGGTATCGTGCCGTACCTCATGCTGTACATCTGATTGAGCCCGCACGGCTCGTACTTGGAGGGCATGAGGAAGACGTCCGACGCCGCTTCCACCAGATGAGCCAACTTGTCGTCGAAGGCCAGGGTCACGGATACCTTGCCGGGGTACTTTGAACGGAGTTGCTCGAAGTAGTCGTGGTACTTCTGCTGCCCGGTCCCGAGAACCAACAGGCCGATGTCCATCGACAACATCCTCTCTACGACCGGAGGGATCAGATCAAACCCCTTCTGATCCGCAAGTCTGGACACGACCCCGATGAGCATGCTCTTTTCGGAAAGGTCCGACAGTTTGTATTTCTCGATCACGTGCATCTTGTTCTTCAGTTTTCCTTCGAGGCCCTCCAGCGAGTACTTGTAGGGAATGTGCTTGTCTCTGGAAGGATTCCAGGCCACGTAATCCACTCCGTTCAGCACGCCGTAGAGGTCCTCGTGCCTCGCCCTCAGTACGCCCTGAAGGCCGAACCCGTACTCCTCGTCCGTCTGAATCTCTGCGGCGTAGGTCTTGCTGACCGTCGAGATCAGATCGGCAAAGACTATGGACGCCTTCATGAAGTTCAGCTTACCCCAGAACTCGAGCGGCCCCATGGGATACGCGAGATCCTCCGGAAGCCCCGTCTGTGCCAAGATGGAACGCGGGTAGACGCCCTGGTAACCGAGGTTGTGAATGGTGAACAGCGTGGCGGCGTTTCTGAGATCGCTCTCGCAGGAGTAATCCTTGTTGAGAAACAGCGGAATCAGGCCGGTCTGGTGGTCGTTGCAGTGAATAACGTCGGGGTGAATCGAGAGCGCCTTGAGGACCTCTAGAACGGCCTTCGAGAAGAACGCGAACCTGAGGCCGTTGTCGGCGTAGTCCTCCCGCGTCTTGGGGTCGCAGTAGATGCCGTCTCTTTCTAGCAGAGACTCGTTGCCTATGAAGTAGACCTGAGCACGAGAGTTCCTGGGCGATAAATTCCACACGTCGACGTCCCAGGTTCTGTCCCCGAGCCCCACGCGTATCCCGCCACCAACCCTCACCTTCTTCAGGCCGTGCTCCTTGGTCTTGATGAAACCGTACTTCGGCAGGAAAACGGAAACGTCGTGCCCCAGGGATGCGAGTGTTCTGGAGAGAGAGCCCACAACGTCAGCCAGCCCCCCCACTTTTGCATAAGGCTCCATCTCGGCACTTGCGATACTCACGCACAGCTTGGTCTTCATAGGCCCTCCTTCGCCTTGTCAATATGAATCTGCCCCAGAAACTCCGCCGCATCCTCAGGTGCCGTTGGATTGATGTAGAAACCTGTGCCCCATTCGAAGCCCGCCACCCTCGTCAGCTTCGGAATTATCTCGAAATGCCAGTGATAATACTCCAGATCCGGACTCTTGCACGGTCCGGAGTGCAATATATAATTGTACGAAGGATAATTCAAGGCAATGTTTATCCTCATCAGAGTTTCCTTGAGAGTGGATGCCAGGGCGGCGAGATCCGCCTCCTGAATCGTCTCGAAGGCCGAAGAATGAGCTCTCGGGAGAACCCACGTCTCAAAGGGAAAGCGCGGCGCAAACGGAGAAAAGGCCACAAAGGCGTCGTTTTCTATCACGATCCTCTTCCCTTCTCCCATCTCCTGCTGGATCATGTCGCAAAACACACACCGCTCCTTCAGATCGTAGTGGCGCTTGCCGCCGTCCAGTTCCTCGGCCACTCGCTTGGGGATGATCGGAGTGGCGATGAGCTGACTGTGACTGTGCTCGAGCGAAGCGCCCGCAGATTCGCCGTGGTTCTTGAATATGAGTATGTACCGGAACCTGTTGTCCTTCTTGAGATCCAACACCCTCTCCCTGAAGGCGCGCAGGATCTTTCTCACGAGGCCCGTGGCGAGCTGGCTGGTCTCATGCTCGTGGTCCGGGGTCTCGATGACTACCTCGTGGGCTCCGATTCCGTTCATCTTGTCGTACATCCCCTCCGCTCTCCTGTCAAGATTCCCTTCTATCTGGAGCGCGGGGAACTTGTTCGGCACGACGCGTACGGTCCAGCCCGGCGTGTTAGGGGCGGTGTTCGGAGCTCTGAACGCGAAGACTTCCGGCGGAGTCTTGCCTTCGTTGCCTACGCAAAAGGGGCAGAAACCAGCTGCCTTCTTCTTCTCCGGCTCGGCGAGAACGACGGGCCTTCTGGCACGTTCTGTCGAGATGATGACCCAGCGGCCGATCACCGGATCTCTTCGCAGTTCGGGCATTTTACCTCCTCACTAATTTCACACATCAGCAACGACGATTCTCACTGAGAAGCTGCACGACGACTCCCGGACGTCGGACCGTCCCGACGACGTTACGCTCTCAGAAAGTGACGCCTCTCTTCCGCGGTCATTTCAAAGATCTCGCGCATCATCCTTTCGAAGACAGGTGACATCTGCACGCCCCGCCTCTCCATCACGACTCTTGCCGTCTCGACGGCTCTCTCGAGGACATACTCACTGAAACTCTCACCGTCGCCCCAGAGATACGACGGAACGTACTTGGGCAGAATCCCCTTGCCTCCGAAGACGTTGACGGAGAAACCGAACGCGGACCCTGTGTCGAGAAGAGTACCGATCCCGGTCCTGGTCAGGTCCCCGACGCAAGTCCCAACCTTGAGCGCACCTGTCTCGACTCGTTTACCATCGACGATCGCGGTCACCTGACCGTACGTGTTCTTCAGGTCGCTGTTGGTCGTCAACGCTCCCAGATTCACCCACTCCCCCACGTACGAGTGACCGATGAATCCTTCATGATACTTGTTGGTGTAGCCATGGAATATGCTCTGCTCGACTTCGCCACCTATTCGACACCAGGGCCCGAAGGAAGACCCTTCCGTCACTCTCCCCCCGACCATCACCGTGTTTTCGCCTACGGCACAGGGACCCTCGATGCGCGACGGTGACAGAATCCTGGCACCGGTCCCGACGAAAACGGGCCCGCCTCTTGCGTCGATCACCACACCTGCCTCAACTCTGGCTCCGGGGCTCACGGTCACAGCGCGGGCGTTGCAGATGACGGCACGCTCGTCAACCTCCCCTTCGATCTTCCCTCCGTGGCGTAGATTCTCGAAGTCCACGCCGATCTGTGCAGGGTTGTTTGACACAAGGTCCCAGGGGTATTTCAGCAGGATCGCCTTCACCTCGGTGGCAGGGAGCTCTCCAGCCACGGCCTCCGAGAAGCCGGCGCCCAGAAACAGTTCCGGATCGCAGTATTTCCTTCGAACCGCAGCCTGGTCGACGCGAAAGGCGATGAGCTCTCCGTCGCTGAGAAAAGAGGCGGGCCTTCCTTCAAGCGGAAGTAGTTGCGCCAGAGCCGCGGGGGCGAGGAGCCTCCCGTTTATGAAGAGTACATTCTCACCCGAAAACTCCTCGAGTCCGTTCACGGAAAACTCGAGCCTCTCTCCGAGTATTTCTGCAAGATAGGGTCTGATCACACAGGAGAACTCGACGTCTTCAAGCCCGCCGTATTCGCGCACCGTCTTCTCCCAGAGAGGAACAATCCCGCACCTCAGTTCAAAGACGGCCCTCGAGCAAGAGAGTGGCAGGAAACCGCGGTAACCGGAGTCCTCAAACATGCAGACCGCGAATCGGGCCATAAGAACTCACTCCGTCTTTACGAGCGCCTCCACTACCCAGGCACCTTCGTAACCGGCTTCGACAAGCTTCTCTCTGAAAAGGGAAGCCTCTTCCTTGGTGGCGAAATCGCCCATGCGGATCTTGTAGAGCGGGGCCGAGTACTCCACGTAAACCCGCTCGCGGAAGCGCGCTCGCATTTCCTTCGCCACCTCGTCGGCTTTCTCCAGACTCGAAGACGCAAAGACCTGCACTCTGAAACCGGCGGCAAGATCGGTTTCCTCCACCTGGGGAGGCTGCTCGCGGGGCACGTAGGAACCAGGCGTCGCTGCCGGCTCTGTCTTCTTCGCCTTGACGACAGGTTCGGGGATTGCCTCGAGCTCCTCTTCACCGGTCTGCCTTGCTCGCTCCCGCACACCCGGGGGGGGTGCCGTCTTCTTGGGATAGGGCGTGCTCGCACCCCCGGGAAGAAGCGAAACGAGAAGCGCCGCCACCAGAAGAAAAGCGACGATCCGAGATGCCATAGGAACCTCCTCAGAGATATCGTTTGAGTTTCCTGGAAGAGCCGAGCCGCTCGGCAATCCTCCTGATGCGCTGGACCTCCTTCTTCGCACACACCAGTGTCGCCGAGTCGGTCCTCACGACGACGACGTCCCGCACACCCAGGGCAGCCACGATCCCGCTCTGCGAGAAGAGCACGCTGTCGCGCACGTCCAACGCAACCACGTCTCCAACGCACACGTTCCCGGAATCATCTCTGGCTGCGATCCTTTCCAAGGAGACCCAGGAACCCAGGTCGTCCCACGTGAATTCACCTCTGACCATCACGATGTTGTCCGTCTTCTCAAGAATGCCGTAATCGATCGAAACGGATTCGGCGCGGGAGTAGAACCCCGCCAGTCTGACGGAAAGGTTCCGGTTCGTGAGACCGGAACGAAATCCGTTCACGGCTTCGCCCAGCGACGGGAGGTGCTTCTGCACTTCCCTCAGCAGAACGTCCGCGCGCCACACGAACATGCCGCTGTTCCAGAAGTACCGTCGAGAACGAAGATATTTCCTCGCGTCTTCGGGGCTCGGCTTCTCGACGAATCTCCTGACGGCGCAGGCGCTCGTCCCCCGAGGAAGCCTTCCCCGTGTCTCGATGTAGCCGTACCCCGTCTCGGGCCTGTCAGGGGCTATCCCGAACACGACCAATTTCCCCTGACGGGCGGCGCCGACGGCACGGCGGAGAGCAACGAGGAACTCCTTCCTTCCCTCTATCATGTGGTCCGAGGGGGCCACGAACGTAATCCCTTCGGGGTCTTTCGCGGCGACCAGGGCGGTCGCAACCGCGATGGCGGGGGCGGTGTTCCGGCCAACCGGCTCCCCGATGATTCTCACCCGTCCGAACCCCGCGACGTTTTTCCTGACTTCACTCTCGATACTCCTCGACGTGACGACGTATATCCGCTCGGGAGGAATCAGCGGGAGAATCCTCCGCACTGTCTCCTGAAGGAGCGTTCTTCTGCCGGTGAGGGCGAGAAGCTGTTTGGGCGCGGAAGCGCGGCTGAGGGGCCAGAATCTCTCGCCTCTGCCTCCGGCCAGCACTATGGCGTAAAGCTGACGCGTAGAAATCCTCCTTCCCGGGGGCGGCCTTCCCTCTATACCACAGCCGTCCGGGCCGTTTCAAGACAAAATCAGGCTCAATGATCGGTGCTGCAGAATGTTCCTGGACGCCCGGTGCGCGCAGACGCTCACCCGCCTGCTCTCACTTGGAGATCAGGTCCAGATACAACTGTTCCAAAGAGCAGGTCACGCCGTCCCAGGTGAATCGTCTCAATATGTGACGTTTGGCCTTCTCCTCGTACGCCGACATAAGGTCGGGCGAACCTATGAGCATCTCGAGCTTGCGTCTGAGGTCCTCGGTGTCCCTGTTTCTGAAGGACACGGCGCAGTCTTCGACTACTTCCAAATTCTCGGGTATGTCGCTCACGAGCACGCACTTTCCGTGGCTGAGCGCCTCCAGGAGCGAAATTGAGAGGCCCTCCAGAGTCGAGGGCTGCACGACCAGCAGCGAGTTGCTCCAGAGCTCGTCGAGAGCGTCTCCGTACACGTAATCCAGAAGCAGGATTTGCTCGCTTGCGTGTCTCTTGAGGCTCTCCACGTACTCGCTCGAGAAGCTCGACCCTCCGGCTATGACCAGTTTGACGTCGGTCTCGAGCCCCTTGTAGGCCTCAACCAAGAAGTGACATCCCTTCTCCGGCACGAGCCTGCCGACAAAAAGAATGTACTTCCGCGGCTCCAGACCGAGCTTTTTCAGCTTAGAAAACGGCCTTGCGGTCGGTATGTTGGTCCCGTTGGGTATGACGACGGTCTCGACTCCATACTTCTCTCTGAAGTAATGCTGTAGAGTGCGCGAGACTACCACCGTCTTGGACGGAAAACGGACGGACGGGTACTCGCACTGCCTGAGAATCCACGAGGCCACGCGCCCCCACTTCTCTCTCTGCCAGTCCAGTCCGTGGACGCTGACGACCGTCTTCGCGCCTTCGAAGCGCGGCAGGAAGCTGAAGAGCGACGGCCCAAGGGCGTGGAAATGCACGACGTCGTACTTCCGAAACAGCGCGTCCAGCGTAGACAGCGCGCAGTGGCTCGGTGTGTCGAGATGCTTCGTCCTGATGCTGGGGAGTTTTATGAGCCGAACGCCTTTGTATCTGTCCTTCAGACGCGTGTAGTAATACCTGCAGTACACGCTGACTTCGTGACCGCGGGCCGCAAGCCTCGTCCCGACTTCCTCGACGTGCCTCTCAATGCCGCCGTAAGTGGCGGGGATTCCCTTCTGGCCTATCATCGCTATTTTCATCTGAGTATCCTCTCGTAGAGGCTCATCACATTCTCGAAGTGTCTTTCCGCCGAGTATGTCTGTTCAACGGTGCGACGCGCGACTTTCCCCAGTCTCCATGTCTCCTCCGGGTGGGACGCCAGGTAGGAGATTCTATCCGCGAGATGCTCGGAGTTGCCCGGCTCAACCAGAAAACCGTTCTCGCCGTCTCTCACCATCTCGGGGATACCGCCCATCTTCGTTGCAATGACGGGCTTTCCGAAAGCAAGAGATTCCAGCACGGCGTACGGAGAGTTCTCGTAGCAGACGGAAGGAACGACAGTGAAGGCGGCCGCCCTCCAAGTCTCCACGAGCTTCGCCTCGGGAAGAAACCCAAGGAAAGTGACTCTGTCCGAGTCCGACACTTTCCTGCGGAGTTCCTCTCGCATACCGCCGTCGCCTACGATTACGAGTCGCATCTTCCTCAGTTTCTTCTGGGCGTCCAGGAGAACATCAACGCCCTTCTCCTCGGACAGTCTCCCGACGTAGATGAAGAAGTCCGAGCGTTTGTAGGAAGGCTCGTACGCCCCCAGACGGAGGAAGTTGGGAACGTGAAACAGCT
>JAZDPI010000289.1:0-3780 GCA_043797775.1 Candidatus Eiseniibacteriota bacterium | reverse complement strand
TGCTCTACCACATAAACGAGGCCCTTCGAAGGCTGTACAAGGAAGAGTACGGAGTCTGTGAGACGTGCGGGCAGCCGATCTGCAAGGAGAGGCTGGAAGTGGTTCCCCACGCCAGACTCTGCATAAAGTGCAAGGAAAAGGAAGAGAAGGCATCTCACGGGAAGTGAGGCGCGGTTCTTGAGGAATCTGCTGGTCGTTTTTCTTGGAACGCTGCTCCTTGATCAGGCCACGAAGGTGCTTGTGGTCCTGTTTATGGACCCAGGCCAGTCCGTTGCCCTGATTTCCGATTTCGCCCGCCTCACGTTCGTCAAAAACTCCGGCGCCGCCTTCGGGCTTCTCTCGGGCAACAGATTCCCCTTCGTCTTCACCACCGTCCTGGCCGTCGTTGCCCTCGTCTTCTTTCTGGTCGAATCCAAACGGAAAGGCACGCGAGATTCCCTTGCCCTCTCATTGATCCTGGCGGGCGCGTCCGGCAATCTGATTGACAGGCTGCGGTTGCGAGAGGTCGTCGACTTCATGGATCTGGGCTGGAAAGACGTTCGATGGCCCGTTTTCAACGTGGCTGATATAGCTATCACGGTTGGCGTTTTTCTGTTCTGCTATCGTCTGGTCTTCGGGAAGAGAAGACCCGCTTAACCCGGTTATGTCCGAGATTTTCAAAGAAACTGTACCGCACTGCGCCGACGGAGAGAGAATAGACCACGTCATACCCAGCCTCGTGCCTCGGCTGACCCGATCTCAGGCACAGCGCCTCGTAAGACAGGGCAGCGTCACGCTGAACGGAAAAGTAGTGAAATGCAGCCACAGGGTGCGCCGCGGAGACGAGCTGGCCGTCTGCATCCCTGAGCCGGAGAAAAGCCACCTTGAGCCGGAGCACATCCCGCTTCACGTCGTCTTCGAGGACAGGGACATAGTCGTGGTCAACAAGCCTGCGGGTCTGGTCGTACATCCCGGGGCGGGAGTGAAGAGCGGTACTCTGGTCAACGCGCTTCTTGCTCACTGCGAGGGTCTTTCGTCCGTGGGGGGCGTGGTTAGGCCCGGCATAGTGCACAGGTTGGACAAAGGCACATCGGGACTTCTTGTGGTCGCGAAGACGGACGCGGCGCACGTTCGGCTGTCCGCGCAGATAGCGCAGAGAAAGGTCACGCGGAAGTACTGCCTTGTGGCCTGGGGACAATTGGACAGAGACTCCGGCAGGATTGAGGCGCCGATTTCGCGGCATCGTACTCAAAGGAAGAGGATGGCTGTGGATTGGAGGAGAGGCAAAGAGGCGGTCACCGTCTTCACGGTTCTGGAGAGATTCTCTTTCGCCACGTATGTTCAGGCTGCACTTGAGACTGGAAGGACGCACCAAATAAGAGTACACTTCTCCAGCGGGGGCCACCCCGTGTTTGGGGACGCCCAGTACGGCGGCCGGACCAGGGCGCTATCAAGGCTGGCCGGGACGGAGCGGAACCGGGCGCTCCGACTACTCAAGTTGATTGACCGCCCCGCACTTCACGCGGCCGTGCTGGGTTTTGAGCACCCCATTACCGGAGGCACGCTCTCGTTTGAGGCACCTTTGCCCTCCGACATGCTTGGGCTCCTCGAGGCCTTGAGGCGGGGGCTCTGAGCGCAGCGCGTTCTCAGAGGTAGACTAGCGCCGTGATTCCTTACGTGACTCTGATCATGCCTGCCAATTTGGACTTTCTTCGGCTCGCGGACAGGGTGGCCGACAGCGTAGCGGACTACGCCGGTTTTGACGCCTGCCAGCGGGATGAGATTGCCGTCTCCGTCGTCGAGGCCTGCACGAACGCGATCCAGCACGGCTGTGGGAGCGACGAGAACAAGAGGATTCGTGTCTCCTTCATCGTAGAAGAGGACGGGCTCAAGGTTCAGGTTCTGGATAAGGGTTCTGGATTCAGCCCGGAAGGCGTCGAATGCCGGATGGAGAAGACCGAAGAACCGAGGGGTCGGGGAATCGGGATAATCAGAACATACATGGACGAGGTGCTCTTCGACTTCAACGAAGGGACCCTGGTGACCATGGTCAAGAGAAGAAAGACGGCGTGACCTTGAGCGGCCGGCTGAGAGTCTTCCACGATTCACCGGAGCGCGACGTGGCACGAGTAATGGGCATAGACTTTGGGGAAAGAAGGTGCGGCGTCGCCGTGAGTGACCCCGGCGGTACGATCGCCTGCAGCCCGTGCGTCATTCAGGCGGCCACGCGGCGGGAGGCCGCCGAAAGGATCAGGGACATCGTTCAAAAGGAAGGCGTGGAAGAGATCGTGGTAGGCCTCCCCGTCTCGATGAGCGGCATAGAGGGACCGCAAGCCCTGAAGGCGCGGGAGTTCGCGGCCTGTCTGTCGCAAGTATGTAATACAAGAGTCGTGCTCTGGGACGAGAGGCTGTCCACCGTCCAGGCCCAGAAGCTTCTTCTTGCCGCCAAGAAGAAGACGCGAAGGCAGAAAGCGAACCGAGACCTGATTGCGGCGGTCCTGATACTGCAATCTTATCTGGACTCCAGGGCAAGGAGAACGACGGCGGGATGAGGGGAGCGAGAGTGAAGAGAACGGTGCGGAAGGGCGCTCTGGTGTTCGCCCTCGTTCTGGTGGCTTTTTTGGTCAGCCTTCTTCTCTCACCGCAGAGGCGCCACGCGGCGTCAACGAGCACGGTCGTTCTCATACCGAAAGGTGCCGAGGTCGGCCAGATTGGAGACATACTCAAGGAAGAGGGCGTCATAGGAAACACCACCGTCTTCATACTCACGGCGAAAATCCTCAGGGTCGAGAGAAACCTCAGGGCAGGCAGATACACGATGGTGAAGAACGCAGGCACGTTCGAGGCCATAAGACAACTTGAAGAAGGCATGAAGGCCAAGGATTTCGTCACCATCCCCGAAGGCCTTACGTCGAGCGAGATTGCCGACGTTCTCTTCCGCGAACTTCTCGTGGATCCCAAGGCGTTCCTTACTCTCATCAACGACAGCTCCTTCGCTTCGGCCGCCGGCGTCAGCGCTCCTTCGCTCGAAGGGTACCTTTTCCCTGACAGCTACGCGTTCGTCCCCGGCACAGAGCCGGCCGAAATCGTGAAGGAGATGGTGAGCAAGGGAAGGCACGTCTTCGGCATCGAGTTCGGGAACAGGGGAAAGGAGATGGGCCTCACGTGGCACCAAGCACTGACGCTCGCTTCGATCGTGGAAGGGGAGGCTCAGGTTGATGAGGAGCGCCCCAGGATAGCGGCCGTCTTCTGGAACCGCCTGCGCGCCGGCTTCAGGCTTCAGGCAGACCCCACCGTGGCTTTCGCCCTGGGGGGAAGAAGAGAGAGGATCGTCTACAAAGACCTCGAGGTGGATTCTCCGTACAACACCTATCGGGTGAGCGGGCTGCCGCCGGGACCGATAAGCAATCCGGGCGAACAGGCCGTGAGGGCCGTTCTATATCCTCTGGAAGGGTGCGAGGACCTTTACTTCGTCGCACGCGGTGACGGCACTCATGTTTTCAGCAGTTCTCTGGCGGAGCATTTGGCGGCGATAGAGAGTATAAGGGGAGCGACGGCGAATTCGGCGAAAGCGCCCGGTGGAGCGACGGCACCGGGTGGGAAGGCGATGCCGAACTCGTGATTCGAGCAGGGAGATCATTGCGGTGAAACCGGAGAGACTTCCGGAGACAGGGCTGGATGACGTTCTGATGAGAAAGCTCGCGGCCCTGAAGGACTCTCTCGCCCGGGCGGGCAGTATTCTGGTCGCCTACTCCGGCGGCGTCGACAGCACTCTGCTCTTGAGGGTCGCAGTCTCCGTGC
>JAZDPI010000218.1:0-12078 GCA_043797775.1 Candidatus Eiseniibacteriota bacterium | reverse complement strand
AGCCAACTTCATCGACAATCAGAGCTGATACTCTTCCATGTAGTACGGGACGCTGACCTCCCAGCCACCTTTGGAATGAAGGTAGTCCGCCACGCCGGAGATACCGTCTTCTTCGCCGTGTGTGAGGAAGACGCGCCTGGGCGCGGAGGTGAAACCGTCGAGCCAGCGTTTGAGGTCGTTCATACCGGCGTGGGCTGAAAAACCTTCGATCTTCTCGATCTTGATCCGGACCGGATGTGACTGACCGTGGATTCGAACCGAAGAGGCCCCTTCCAGGATCAAGCGTCCGAGGGTACCCGCCGCCTGATAGCCGACAAAAACCAGCGTGCATTCGGGCCGTGCGATGTTCTTCACAAGGTGATGTTTGATTCGTCCCCCGTTGAGCATTCCAGAGCCAGACATAATGACAACCGGCTTCTTGAACCGGTCGATCGCCTTTGAGTCCTCGACCGACTCGACGAGCTCAAGCCCGGGAAACTCGAACGGGGACTTGCCGTCCGAAAAGAGGGCGCGCGCCTCTTCATCGAAGTACTTCTTGCATCTCTCGAATACTTTCGTGATCTCAACACCCATGGGGCTGTCCAGAAAGACTTTCACGTGGGGCATTTTCTGCTCACTCGCCAGACGACCGAAGTGATAGAGGAGTTCCTGGGCGCGTTCGATGGCGAACGTGGGAATAAGCACGTTCCCTCCCGCCTTGACGGTGTCCCTGACAACGCGACACAGCCTCTCGTCCACGTTCTGGGGCTCCTCGTGGTCGCGATTTCCGTAGGTGGACTCCATGACAACGTAGTCGGCACGCTCGAAGATGGAGGGGTCGTTGAGGAGCGGTTTATCAAACTGCCCGATGTCGCCGGAGAAAACGATGCTTCGCGATCCGCCCTCGTGCCTGACGCGGACCTCTATCATTGCCGAACCGAGGATGTGGCCGGCGTCGTGGAAACGAACCGTAATCTTGTCGTTGAGCGGCACGCGGGTTTTGTAGGGAATCCCCTTGAGCAGGTCAAGACACTTCTCTGTCTCTCTGACCGTATAGAGAGGAACCACCGGATGAGGCCCCTTACGGCGTTCCTTGGAGTGGCGCTTCTTCTTGAAGGAAGCGTCTTCTTCCTGAATCCTGGCGGAATCCAGGAGGACGATGGGCAGCATCTCAACGGAGGCGGGAGTCAGAAGAATCTTCCCTGCGAAGCCTTCGCGCACAAGCTTGGGAAGCAGCCCGCAGTGGTCAACGTGGACGTGCGTGAGAAGAACATAATCGATCTCTTCAGGGGGAACGGGAAAGCGTTCCCAGTTTCTGGATGAATACTCCCGCTCCTGGAACATCCCACAGTCGACCAGTATTCTCATCCCATCGACATCCAGAAGGTAGCTCGCCCCTGTCACCTGGTGCGCTGCACCCAGAAATCGTATCTTCATGAAACACTCCCCTGGCGTGGATTTCTCGTGCAGCGTATCAGTTCTCTGAGCGAGCCTCCACTGGTTTGTGCCGAGGGGCTGCCTGAACTCACCGGCAGCCGTGCCCTTCACACGAACCCTCGTCACCAAGTTTCTCGAGGATTCTGTAGTGGGAGATTGTCCGACCTATCATAGGAGAGCCACGCGTCGCTTCCAAGTATGAAGCATCACCGTTTGTAGGTCCTGACGGGCACAGACTGTCACACGGATTCCAGTGCAGGGGCCGCGTCAATGCAAGATGGGCTTGGGAGTCTCGGCAAAGGGGTCCCAGGGCGCGATCCCGGCAGCGCGCAAACGGGGCAGATGGGACTTCAGCCGTTCCTCGAACCCGGCGTAGTCCTTGCGCTCCGTCGAGGTCCACGCCGCCTCGGCAAGTGCAAACAGCCGGGGGAAGGCCAGAAAGTCGCGGCTTTCCTGCGTGACCGCCGACTCAGTCCACAGGTTGGCCTGGATCCCGAATACATTTCCAGACTTGGGCAGCTCGGTAACCAGCGAATCGGGGAAGATGTAGACCGAGTGAAGCGTGTTCACGAGCCGGTCCCCCGCAGGCCGCAGGCCCCCGGCAAGGTGCGAGGAGTCCTGCACAAAATCGAAGAAGCAAGGGACAACCGGGCAAAGGACCACGGGGCAGCCCCTGTCCAAGGCAGCCCCCAGCTCAGAGAGTGCATGGTTCTGCCACCAATAGAGGACAACTTGGTCTCCCGAAATGCCCTCTTCCGCGCCTGCCATCCAGAAGCCGGCTTTCATTCCGAGCGAGGCCACAAAGGACGCCATGCGGCGCTTGAAGTGGGCCTCGACCGCGCGAAGACTTCTGAGCCCCTCCATCGCCATGAGTTCCTTCACCTCACGCAGCTCGGGCCACGCCTGCCACCCGTAGTTCACTTCGTCCCCTCCGAGGTGAATCATGCCTGCGTCGGGGAACATTTCCGCCACCTCACAGAGAATAGTCTCAAGATACAGGAACGTCGCCTCTCCGGCCGGGTTGAGGGTGAACTCGTTGCCACCCGAGTACTCGGGGTAGGCGCGATTGGCAGCAGTGGCGTGACCAGGCATGCTGATCTCGGGAACTATCGTGATCCCCCTTTCCAGTGCGTACGCGACGATTTCGCGCACCTGCTCCTGCGTGTAGAACTCGGATTTTTGACGTCCGTCAGACGTTCTAGTCAAAGAGCCGATCTCTGTCAGCCGCGGCAGTTGCCTTATTTCTATGCGCCACGCGGGCGCGTCCGTCAGGTGCCAGTGGAATCGGTTTAGCTTGAGGAGGCCCATCGCGTCCAGCAGGCGTTTCACGGCATCCGGACCGGAGAAATGGCGCGACTCGTCCAGCATGAATCCACGCCATGCGAATCGCGGTCGATCCTTGATCTCGCAGCAAGGTATAACCCACTCGCTGCTCTCCCCGCCGGCCCAGGCGAGCTGGCGAAGCGTCTGGATCGCATAGAAGAGCCCGACGGGCCTTGCGGCGCGCGCATCGATCGCGTCGGGCCTCACTGAAAGTTGGTAGCCCTCCTCTCCGAGCTGCAGCAGTAGGTCGTCGTCAATCGCCAGAGTGAGTTCGGGCAGGTTGTCGCCGAGAGAGGAGAGCTCCGGCCCGCCGTCTGCCTCTATCGCGCGCCTTAGGGCCGTTAAGGGCACGGGATCAGCGTCCACTTCCAGCTTTGGGCCCGAGCAGAAGGCACCGTGGCCTATCTCCATGTATGCAGGTTGCGGAATGATAGGAAGGTTCGAGGAGGCTGCTACAGCGATAGGGGCAATGAGGACGGCAAGACAGAATCCGACAAGACGCACATGGCAAACGACCATTCTTCAACCTCGTCCAAGTGGATTGCGCAACCATTCAGACGTCATCGCAATCGGCGATTCTCCTCGCCCTGGCTGAACGTAACAAAACGCGAAGCTCCCTGTCAAGACGCGTGGGCTGGCGGGGGCTCCGAGACGATCCTAGATACTTAAACGATTGCGGCTTGAGGACGACTCCGAACTGCCAACACGTGGAGGATTGCCTGTCCAGCGACCTTCACACCTCAAAATGCTCCCACTCGTACTTCACCCGTTCCACGAGTTTCTTGAAGCGCTCTTCACCGCGGAGGTTGTCGAAATACGGATTCTGTTCGAGCTCCGGATAGTTGATGAATCCAAGATTGACCGCGTTCTCAAGCCAATCAAGGGATTCATCTCGTGCGTCGTTCAAGGCCAGCATGATTGCCACGACGTATGACCACTGATGATCCCTTCTGCACGTTCTCCTGAAATCTGGGGTTATCATGCGCAACGCCTTTTCTTTATCCTTCAGCAGGCCATACTTCAAGAGAAGGCCGAACTTAGTGCAGGTATTGTCCGGAGCCGTCTTTGCGCTTTGGTCAATGACCGAGAATGCTCTTTCAAGATCACCCGCATATGTCAGGGTCCACGCGTAAAAGAACTGGGCCATGACGTTATCGGGATCGGCTTCATAAGACTGACGCTGTGGCTCAAGTGCATCGTCGTAATGACCGCCATGGAAGTGCAGCATTCCCTGAAGTGTGTAATTCCACGGATCCAGGGGGTCGATTTGTCTGAATCTCTCCACTAATGGAGCTGCGGCGGCGAGTTTCCCTGCGGACAGGGTGTAGAAGGACACGAGGAACTTCAGAGGATCGACATAGTTGGGATCCAGAGCGATCGCCGTCTTGAGTTCGCGCAAAGCCTCTCGCACCCTGTTGTAAAACGCCCCATTGATGGCTCCGACAATGAAATGGGCCTGAGGAGAATCCGGATCGAGAGCCAGAGCCTTCTGAGCATATTCTTCAGCTTTCGCGATGCAGTCCTCCTGCGCCGCGCCGATATTCACGTATTGCCAGTAAACAAACGCCATGGTTGAGTACAGAAGGGCATTGTCCCCCAGGATATCGAGCCCTTTCTGAAGATGTGCGCGGGCGCTGTCGAGAGAACTCTCGGTGAATCCCCAGACCTCGGCGTTCGCCTTGAGATAGCATTGATAGGCCGCGACATCATCTATGGGCCGTCGTGCGATTTTTCGGTTCTCGTCAGGTGTAAGCTTGAGCTTCAGGGCATCGACAATCGAGAGAGAGACCTTCTCTTGAATGGCGAAAACATCGTCAAGCGTACCCGAGTACTTCTCGGCCCAGAGGTGCGCATCATCAGCTGCATCAATCAACTGCGCTGCAATCCGTAGACTGTTCCCTGCCTTTCTTACACTTCCCTCCAGTACGTATCGAACGTTGAGCTCTCTCGCAATCTCGGGTATCTTCTTCTTGGTCCCCTTGAACGTCATCGCGGAACTCCGAGAAATCACACGAACTGCCCGAACGTTCGACAGATCAGAGATTACTTCCTCCGTCAAACCGTCGCTGAAATACTCCTGGTCGGGGTCCGGGCTCAGGTTCTCGAAGGGCAACACAACTATAGACTTCTCCTGCCGCTGCACCTGACCAAGTGTGACCGCGAGCCTCTTCAAGTCACTGACCAGCTCCCCGGCAGTCTGATGTCGCAACGCGCGGTCTTTCTGCAAGGCCTTGGCAATGGCACCTGAGACAATTGTGGGGATGCCCGGCCTTAGCGAGGAAAGCTCCTGTGGATCCTCGTGCACAACGCAATAGAGCTGAGCTGCCTCGTGCTCTCCCCTGAAAGGCAACTGCCCCGTCAGCATTTCATAGAGCATCACACCCAATGACCAGATGTCGGTGCGATGATCCACGTCCTCGCCCCTCGCCTGTTCGGGCGACATATAGGCGACCGTTCCAACCGTTGATGACGTCTTCGTAAGCCTCATCCGTCCCGCCAGCTTGGCAAGTCCGAAGTCGAGGATCTTCGCCATACTCTCGTTTGTAATCATGATGTTTGCAGGCTTGATGTCGCGATGTACGATTCCCTGCGAGTGAGCCTTGGAAAGGCCCTCACCCACCTCGATTGCGGCTCGAACGGCATCATCCAGCGCCATCGCTCCACGCTCGATCCTCTTCTTGAGCGTCTCCCCCTCGTAACATGCCATGGCGATGAAAAGCTGCCCCTCGTCTGTCTCACCTATCTCATGGACGTTGCAGATGCTGGGATGGTCCAGCGCAGATGCGGCCTGCGCCTCTTGAATGAAGCGTTCTTTAGCTCTTGGGTCGCGCGTCAATTCAGGTGGGAGGAACTTAAGGGCAACTGTGCGCTTGAGCTTGGTGTCCTCGGCCCTGTAGACGACACCCATGCCACCTTCGCCGAGCTTCTCGAGGATTCTGTAGTGGGAGATTGTCCGACCTATCATAGGAGAGCCACGCGTCGCTTCCAAGTATGAAGCATCACCGTTTGTAGGTCCCGGCGAGCATAGACTGTCGTACGGATTCTAGTGCAGGGGCCGCGTGAATGCAAGAACTGGCTTGACCCTACCCCCCCCGTGCTATAATTGGGGTAGAAAGCGGCATCATAGGCGGATAAGTGCCAGGTGGGAATCAGGAGGTCGACATGAAGCGGGGCTTTCTTCTTTGGGTTTTGTTTGTTCTTCCCTTTCTTTCTCTGTTTATCTTTTCCTCCTCGTCCCAGGCACGCACCTGGCTTGTTAGGCAGGATGGAAGCGGGGATTGCACGACGATCCAAGCGTGCATCGATTTGGCCACGGCCCCTGATACCATCCTCGTGAGCCCCGGAACCTACTCTGAAAGGATCCGCGTAGGCCAAAGGGGAAGCGGGATCTGCATTCTGAGTGAGAGCGGCCCCTCGCAGACGACAATCGATGGCGGTGGGTACGGGGAGGTGGTGATGTTCGACTCGGCTGGAGTAGGCACCGTGCTCAGAGGATTTACCGTTCGAAACGGTGAACTCTCGATGTTGTGGGGTACAGGCGCGGGCATTTCGTGCAGCAGGGCAAGCGTTCTTATCGAGGAGAACGTCATCAGAGACAATCGCTGCTACTACGATGGGTCCACGCCGGGAATCTTCTCTCAATACGGGACCTGCACTATAAGGAGAAATCTCGTAACAGGAAATTCGCACGAGTGCGCGTGGGTAACCACGGGGATAATCCTGCTGTTTTCCGATGCATCAACTGTCGAAGAGAATACGATAGCGTACAATTCCATTACTGATTGCGCTGGAATTCCTTATGGTGGGGCGGTCTATGCTCAGAACTCCTCTGCAACCATTGCGAAGAACATCATTGCCTTCAACCAATGTCGTGGAGTTTACTGCTGGCATCAACCTCCCTATCCCACTCTGACGTGCAATGACCTCTGGGCAAACACACCTGCGGACTACTACGATTGCGATCCGGGTTCGAGCGATATCTCGCAGGATCCAAGGTTCTGTGCTCCGTCTGCGGGTGACTTTTCTCTGAATTGCACTTCGCCGTGTCTCAACTCTCCTGGTTGCGGGCAAATGGGTGCTTTCGGTGCCGGGTGTGGTCCCACTGCCGTGCAGGAAAGCACCTGGGGGAGGATCAAAACTCTGTTCAGGTAGGGCTGACGGGTCGTGGGGGTCGAAGCGAGAGCTTGGCTCAAGACGCAAACCGACGAAAACACGAGAGGGTCAGGAGATTTCCTGACCCTTTCATTCCTGTCTCAGTATCAGTAGAGGCTCCGCAAGAGGTGCTGCGCGGGCGGTAATCACGAGTTCGAAACTGCTATCACCCCCGTCGCGCAATCTATTGCATCACAAGGAATTACGTAATGGCGGGGCCGACGAGACTCGAACTCGCGACCTCTGGCGTGACAGGCCAGCGTTCTAACCAACTGAACTACGACCCCGCCGTTGCCTGTATTTCCGTGTCAGAGCCGGCGAGCCGGCTCTCGAACCCCATCAAGATAGCACGCGCGGGAAGGCCCTGTCAATTCGCTTGATGGTGCCTGCTGGTGGGCATCCAGGGGCTGGTCAGCTGCCACGTACTGAACGCACGCCGTCAAGAAACCTAGCCGCGGGGCACCCCAATCCAGAGTGGGACCTCTCGAGCTGTACTTCGAGCCGGGCCCGATCGGCTCCCGCTCACCGGCGTCCCTACCGGCTGAGGGGGATCGTTCCGAGCCGGATTCCGTAGAAGGTCACAAATTTGTCGGAGAGGAGCGGGTTGTTGCTGCAGAGGCGAAGCCCGGAACCGACCTCGATGGCGCACCAGTCCCTGAGATAATACTCGTACGCAAGGCCCGTCACGGCCTGCTCGAGGCCGGCGTGCTTCTTCCCGTTCTGTACGATGGAACCCACGCCCACGATGTTCTTCCACTGGAGCGCCCCCCTCTCGTTCTGCAGGCTGGTGATGCGGCAGGAAACCTCTCCTGCCATCCCCTGGTAGTAACCGACGGAAACCGTGAAGCGAGAAAGGGACATCAATTCCAGCATGACTTTCAAGTTCTCGTCGCGCTCGGGTCTCTCCAGCGTCTCGTAGAGGCGATGCAGTGGGCTTTGAGCGATCTGGCCCGTCAATCCCCTGTTGAGATCGTAGGCGTCGTGCTTGTGAAGGTAGAGATGCTGATACATGTCGTCCAACTGGATCAGGCTGCCCGAGCACATGAGGGCTCTGGCACCGGGAGACAGGCTCTCGTACAGGGCCGGGTATCTGTGCTTCGTCACAAAGCCTGCCATGTGAAGCCCGCATCCCACGTGAAGGTGCTCGCTCCACGAGCCTATCTTCTCCCTGCCGACGACGTCTCCGTAGAACTGGTTTCTGTCTGCAAGAAGCTCTCTCGTTGTGACGCTCCAACCCACGTAAAGCGGCGCGCTTACTGCGGGGGACAGAATCACGCCTTCGACGTCCCGCGCCGTGAAAGCGCTCGAAGCGTCCAGGGGAGCCAAGAGTAGCGCCAGAACCAGCATTGTCCCTGCGGCAAGAGGCGAGAAAGAACGTGAAGAAATCGAGGGGGATAGTTGGGGTAACCTACTGTGACCCAGAGAAGTAAGCATTTTTCTGTAAGGACCTCGTGAAGCACAGCTTTTCTGGGCCCACGGCTAGGTCCTTACAAATACCTACATCTCCAGCGAGAGAACAATTATACCACGGAATGCTCAGGCCTGTCAAATCGGCCCAACGGATGGTAGGATGCGCATACTGTGACGCGGCTTCATCCAGCGGCCCGGCGCCGGACCGCCGCCGGCAACGACGGGGATGGCGGGCATCAGGGTGCCATCCACAATAACGTCGGGCGCTCGGCCCGTGCGCGCGGCGCGCGTCACCCTCCCAGGTAGGCTTTCTGCACCTGCTCGTTGCCGAGAAGATTCCGGGCCGAGTCCCGGAGGACTACCCTGCCTGTCTCCATGACGTGGCCCTCATCAGCGATGGAGAGGGCCATACGAGCGTTCTGCTCAACCAGGAGTATGGTTGTGCCGCGCTCCCTTATCTCGCAAATTGTCCTGAAAATGTCCTTCACAAGAATGGGAGCGAGCCCGAGAGAAGGCTCGTCCATCAAGAGCAGCTTGGGCCGAGACATGAGGCCTCGACCGATCGCGAGCATCTGCTGCTCGCCGCCGCTCAAAGTACCGGCGTTCTGTCGTCTCCTGTCTTTCAGCTTCGGGAAGAGTGTGAAGACCCTCTCAAGGTCGGCAGCGATCTCAGCCGAGTCATTTCTCGTGTAGGCGCCGAGATCAAGATTATCGGCCACGGTGAGATTCGCGAAGATGATGCGCCCCTCGGGCACGTGGGAGATCCCGAGCTTGACGATGCGGTGCGGCGGTCTGCCGGACAGTTCCTTTCCGAGAAAGGAGATGCTTCCGTTGGTCGGCCTTACGAGGCCGGAAATGGCTCTCAGGATGGTGCTCTTCCCGGCACCGTTGGCCCCGATGAGCGTCACTATCTTGCCCGACTCGACGTCAATCGAGATGCCCTTGAGAGCATGGACGGCCCCGTAGTGAACGTTGACGCCACTTAGAATGAGCAACTCGTGCTCCTTTCTACGCGACTCGGCGGCTGCTCCACACGCCGGCTCGCTTCCTCGCCTCAGCCGACCGCCGCACCTGCTCCACTTTGCACGTGCACTCGCCGTGGCTCGCGCCGCACCGGCCTCAGCCCGCTCTCACACTCAACACTTCGTTTCCTCGCCGAGATACGCCTTGATGACCTCCGGGCTTCCTCTTATCTCCTCCGGAGTGCCCTCGGCGATCTTCACGCCGTGATCCAGCACGCCTATGCGCTCACAAATCCCCATAACCACGCGCATGTCGTGTTCTATGAGAAGAATCGTCAATCCGAGCTCGTCGCGAACCCACTTGATCAGCTTCATCAAATCCTCTGTTTCCTGCGGGTTCATTCCGGCCGCGGGCTCATCCAGGAGCAGAAGCTGAGGCTCGTTCGCCAGCGCGCGTGCAATCTCCACCCGCCGCTGGAGCCCGTACGGAAGCATACTTGCGACGCAGTCCTTGAGGGCCAGAAGGCCGAAGGTCTCGAGCTGCTTGACGGCGATGCCCATTATGTTCTCTTCGTCTCTGAAGAACGACCTGGTCCGCGAAACCGCGGAGTAGAGACCTGAACGTGAATGGAGATGACAGCCGACCCTCACGTTGTCCAACACGCTCAGCTCCTTGAAGAGCCTCGTTGCCTGAAACGTGCGCGCGATTCCCGCGGCCGCGATTCTATGTGTGGGCAGTCCGTCGATTCTTTTTCCGACAAGTCGGATTTCGCCGGAAGTAGGAGGATAGACACCGGTGACGACGTTGAACACCGTCGTCTTCCCGGCACCGTTCGGCCCGATGAGTCCCGCCAGATCACCCTTCTTCAGCGAGAAGCTAAGTTGGGAGATGGCCTTGAGGCCCCCGAAGTGCATGGAACAATTCACAATCGACAGTAGTTCGGACACGCGGGTTGACCCTCACTGCGAGTCTGGTACAAGTGTTCTAGCGCCGTTCGCCGGCTGCCTCCTCCGGAGTACCGGTCCTCCTGAAAGGAAAGTTGCGAAGGGTCCTCAAGCTCAGTTCCCTCATGCCCAGAAGCCCCTGCGGACGTGCAATCATGAGGAAAACAAGAAGGCTTGCGTAGATTACCATTCGTAGCTCTTTCACGGGTCTCAACGCCTCGGGAAGCACCGTGAGCAAAACCGCCGCGATCACCGAACCGGTGATGCTCCCCATCCCACCCAGCACGACCATGATAACGACCTCGAACGACTTCATGAAGGTGAAGCTGTTAGTGTGCAGGTACATCAGGTAGTGACCGAACAGGCCGCCTGCGATTCCGGCAAAGAACGCACCTATCACAAATGCCAGGACTTTGTAGTTGGTTGTGTTTATTCCGAGCGACTCGGCGGCGATCTCGTCTTCGCGCACCGACAGAAACGCACGCCCGTGGGTGGAAGCCGCAAGATTTCGAACGACAAGAATCGTTGCGAACGCGAAGAAGGCCACCCAGAAGAAGTTGGTGTAGTTCGGGATGTCGACGAATCCCCTGGCACCGCCGACTGCATTGACGTTCAGTATGACGACTCTGATGATCTCGCCAAAGCCCAGCGTGACTATGGCAAGGTAGTCGCCTCTCAGTCGCAGGGAAGGCAGCCCGACGAGGAAGCCGGTTCCCGCACTCACCAGGCCACCGGCAAGAAGAGAGAACACGAAGAACGCGGTCTCAACCACACCCTGCGGCACACCTGCCGCCGAAACGCTCTCCACCACAGTCGGTCCCAGGTAGTAAGTCAGTGCGGCACAACTGTAGCCGCCGACGGCCATGAATCCCGCGTGGCCTATGGAAAACTGCCCGGTGAACCCGTTTACCAGATTGAGGCTCACGGCGAGGATAATGTTGATTCCACACAAAATAAGAATCTGAAAAATGTAAGGGTTAATGACGCTGGGCAAGGCAAGGTTGAGAACGAAAAGAAGGGCGGCGATGCCTGCTACCAGTGCAACGTTCTTCATGATCTCCCGAGAACAGGACGACGAAGCAGGCACAAGGGGCCCTCCTCGCCCTCGAACTTCATGACTCTGCCGGCGCTCTCATGCCCGGTAAAGGCCTCACACTTTCTCGCTCACTCCCGTTCCCAGAAGCCCCGTCGGTCGCACCAGCAGAATCACTATGAGCAACGCGAACGCGATTGCGTCGCGAAACGTGGACGAAACGTATCCCACCACCATGACTTCCGCGATTCCCATGATGAGACCGCCGAGCACCGCCCCGGGGATGTTCCCTATACCGCCGACCACGGCGGCCACGAACGCCTTTATGCCGGGCATTATCCCCATCAGAGGATCGATCTTGGGATTGCTCAGGGCGACGAGCACACCCGCCGCGGCCGCCAGAGCTGAACCGACGGCGAAGGTGAACGTGATGATGTTGTCGGCGGATATTCCCATCAGACTCGCCGCCTCCCGGTGGAAAGAGACGGCACGCATCGCCTTACCTATCTTCGTGCGGAACACGACGAGCTGTAGAAGCACCATGAGCAGGATGGCCACGCCCAGTATCACAATCTGGTGACTACTCACAAGCACGCCGCTTCCGAGTCGCACCTGACGCGACACGAGAATTTGAGGGAAAAACTTGGGGTCGGCGCCGAAGACGAGAAGGCCGAGATTCTCGAGCAAGAGGGATACCCCTATGGCAGTGATGAGGGCGGTCAGCCTGGGAGATTTCCTGAGAGGTTTGTAAGCACCTCTCTCGATTGCCACGCCGAGAAGCGAGGAACTCCCCATGGCGATGAGGAGGATCACCACCGCACCGTAGAGCGGCACGGC
>JAZDPI010000212.1:0-2185 GCA_043797775.1 Candidatus Eiseniibacteriota bacterium | reverse complement strand
TATCGAATAGAGGCAACGCTTGACATGTTTTGGGTCGGGACAGCATTATTGCTCACTCTTGTGGCTGTTGTAGGATTTGTGACATGCCTACTTCTGCGCAGACATAGGAAGCAATCACAGGAGCGGCGAAGTGTTCAACCTCCGCCTATCAACAAAAGGTCCACAGTAGAGGTCGAGACGTCGGCGGGCATCACGACGCCCCCCTGTGCCGAACCAGCCGAACATGCAGGCGCGGAGCCGTGTGTTGTTTCTGGCGCGGAACCGCTGGAGTCTGGGCAGCAGACTTGCGATGTCCCCGAGACCTCGGTAGAAGAAGACCTTCATGCCCAGAGCTTGGCGGAGTTAGCGCACGGGGAACCAGTTTCCGATCTGCCTGTGACCGAGCCCACCCCGAGCCCACAGATCGGCGAGGTCGGTACGATCCGAGAAGTAGAAGAACACGGCGACACCGCTCCAAAGACAATTGTGGAAGAACAGGGAGAGACGCCGGCCGAAGCAGGAGTACCCTCGCGATTGCCGATTGTACGTGAGGGGGTGCCTGCGGGCACAGAGCGAAAGCCAGACGCAGCAACGAAGCAGTCCCTCGCGCCGCCGCGAGCAAAGGCGCCGAAGAACCAAGCGCACAAAGCCAAGCCCAGAAAGAAGAAGCCTCAAGAGCAACCGAGCCGAACACGCGCGGAGGAATCGAGAGACGACGAGCGACTCCTCGCTGAGGTGCCAGAGATCACGGAGGACAGCGAGCACCACCGGCCACCGCGGTCGCCGCAGCCCAGCCGGTACCGCCCCCCCAGCCAAGAGCCGGTCACGGTGCAGCAACCGTCCAGAAGACTGCAGCCGATGCGGCAAGCGCGGCAACAGAGCTTTGACCTGACTGTACGCCTACTTTTCCAGAGAAGTGGGCATTTCAGATTGGGGCTTCTACCACAACGGGGGGTCGACTCGCTTGAAGAGATCGCGCTTGGCCCGGAGGGAAACAGCCACACGGTCGCCGCCGTTCACGACGATTGGTACGAGGATGTGTACCCCGAAAACCTCTCTGCGCTTCTCGTCGACGGAATCTCCTGGGAAGGGAGAACCGAGACCGAAGTCCTGGGGTACTGGACGTTGAGAGGTAGGGACTTATACGTCCTTACGACCCATAACGACCTCAATGGGTTTGCACAAGCGACGCGTCTCAAAATCGGCAGGGAACATATTGTTCTTTGCCGAAATTCCCTACTGGCTTTGGTTGAACCAATTCTTCATCAAGTAGGCTGCGCAGGTTTCATCAAACTAGGCGAGGCCCACGGTGCACCAACTGGATGGACGGTTATCCGGGGTGCGCCATCTGAAAGGACGATTATCCGGGGTATCGTGCCCACGAATGTCGTGAGCGTTGAAACCGGTCCCGAGATACTGTCCATCTTGCAACCTGAGCCTGATTTGGAGATTGATCTCCAAGGCGGGATCTATCTCCAGCAGGCGACGTGGCTACATAGCTTTCCCCCCCGTATCTGTGTCTCTGGCGACATGCGGCCGGATATTGAGGTCTTCATCGACGGCACCAGAGCCATTACAGGGGATGATGGTTCATTCACGAACCAAGGATACGACACAGTTGGCGAACACGCCGTCTCAATCCCTGTAGCCAACACGTCCAGAACCTACAGACTCACTGAGGGAGAGCAAGGTTGGACCCGGTGGAATGCTCATGACTTGGCGTGCGTTCAGCTCTGCGGGCCGCTACTCGTGGCCCCGGACGCGTCAGCCATGCCGCGGGCTGTGGTGGTCCCTGCCTCGAATTCCGTGATTCTTGGTGCGAAGCCTGGCGAAATTACATATTGCCCTCGGATCCGGGGACCGAGACAGGTTGCGTGCGTCACGTTTCGTGCTGTATGGGCCATACCCTTTGACGCGTTCGGATGCGACAAGAAGACTACGACCATACGCCTCCTGAGTGCGCAGCGGCTCGTCAAAACGAAACACCGCAAATTCACAGGGAAAGAGGCCGCGCGCGTTATAGCATGGTCAGCTGCAATACTCAACGCCTCGAGGAAGGGCCTTCTCGTGGATACGAGCGATCCCCCTGCCCCAGTCTTGTGGAAAGAGTACAAATCGCAAGCTCGAACTTTGTGGAAGACGTTGAAAAGATGAACGCAAACCACTTACTTTTCTGGGTTTCGGCCTTGGGTTCTGGTTCTTGGCA
>JAZDPI010000203.1:0-2161 GCA_043797775.1 Candidatus Eiseniibacteriota bacterium | reverse complement strand
CGACGACGGTCTCGCATCTGTAGCACTGCCCTATCGCGTGCTCGTACGGTTCCGTCTTCGCCAGGAGCCCCCTGTCCTCGAGCGCCTCGAGCAGGCGCTTGCGGCATTCGAAGCGGTCCATGCCGGAGAAATCTCCGGCGTCGTCGTTCATCGTGCCGTCTTCGTTCATTATGACGACCGGAGCGAGCTTGTGCCGACTGCCCATGTCGAAGTCGTTTGCGTCGTGGGCGGGCGTAACCTTGACCGCACCCGTCCCGAACTTGGGATCAACGTAGTCGTCGGCTATTATGGGCATCTCGCGCCTCATGAAGGGCAGGATGGCGACCTTCCCCACCAGGTGCTTAAACCGAGAATCGCCCGGGGCGACGGCGACCGCGACGTCTCCAAGCATCGTTTCAGGCCTGGTCGTGGCCACGACTATGTGCTTCTGAGTTCCCTTTATCGGATACTTTAGATGGTACAGACTACCCTTTGTGTTTACGTGGGTTACTTCTTCGTCAGAGAGGGCAGTCCTACAGCGAGGACACCAGTTGATTATGTAGCTGCCCTTGTAGATGAGGCCCTTCTTGTAGAGTCGGATGAAGACTTCCTCGACGGCCCTCGAAAGCCCCCCGTCCATCGTGAAGCGTTCCCGCGGCCAATCGCAGGAACAGCCGAGAAGCTCAAGCTGCCTTATTATCTTCCCGCCGTAGCGTTCCTTCCATTTCCAGACCTCTTCAAGAAACTTCTCGCGGCCGAGGTCCTCCTTGCGTGTCTTCTTCTTCCTGAGCTCCCTCTCGACCACGTTCTGCGTCGCGATGCCCGCGTGATCCGTACCGGGCAGCCAGAGCGTCTCGTAACCCTCCATCCTTCTCCATCTTATGATGATGTCCTGGAGCGTGTTGTTAAGCACGTGACCCATCGTGAGGATGCCGGTGACGTTGGGCGGAGGGATGACGATACAGAAGGGTTTCTTGTCAGGGTTTGGGCTCGCGGAGAAGCAGTTTTTCTCGAGCCAGAAGGCGTACCATCTCTTCTCAACGCTGGATGGATCGTAGGGACCGCGGGAATCGGTACCCCTTCCCGGCGAGTTGTCAGCTTGTTCGTTCATCTGCACACCTTACGAAGGAGTTGAATGGAACTTTGCATCCCTGTCAGAGGAGCGGAATTCGCCCAGACTGGCAGCGCGCTCTCCGAGAAGCACTGCGTCGCGCGGAGGAGCGACAGCCCCCGCGGGGGCAACATCTCCTTTCCCCATTTAAGCTTAAGAGCGGCTAACGTTCAAGTCCGCCGCTCAAGCTGCTGCTGCTGTGTCTCGCAAAATTAGCACAGGCCGGCGCATGCGTCAATGGAAAACGCGGGACGGGCGGAGGGGCCTCGCTTCACGAGCTTGCGCAAGCTTCCATCAGGCTTCGGGTCGAGATACGGTCCCCGGGGCAAGAGATTGGGGCAGCCTCGTTGGCTGCCCCACTACAGACTGCTATGCTTGGTTCCCTACACCTGCGGATGTCGGCATGCCCCTGCTCAATACACAATTGTGAGCTTAGGCAAGCGCCCCTTGCTCAGCGCAGGCGTGCCCCAGTACGGTGCGGATGCCTTGACGACAACCCCGAGGTTCTTCTCCGGCTCCGCAAGCCACCCGTTCACGAACTCCGTTACATCGAACTCCAGCGTCTCGCCAGTTCCTGCTTCGCTCACTGTGAACGCGCCGAGGCTTTTGTCCCACGCGACGCTCTCGCTCTCCCATTCTGTCGTCACGGGAAACGCCTGCAAAGACACCATGCCCTTCTCACTCGCGCAATCAGCCACCAGCGAAATACACGCAAAGTCCACGGATCGCCCCTTGACTTCCTCGGGCAAAGGAAATCGAAGAAGCAGCCTCACGTCCTTGGCTTCCATGGCCGCTTCCAGCACGGCAACCGCCTCAGCCTCCACTTCCACCCTGGAAGCCAGGCAGGACGGCACGGCAAACGCGAGCCACAACAAGCAGACTAACGCACACACTATCGTCTTCATCTCCGCATCTCCTTCTGGAACCCACTTACTAATCAGAGCAATAAATAGTTGACATATTGCTGGCGTCCTGTTATATTACGGGCATGGAAACCAGAGATGCTCGTTCGCTTCCTCCTGTTGCGCAAGAAGACCTTCGCCGAAAAGCGGTTCGCGCCGTCATCGGCGG
>JAZDPI010000122.1:0-9091 GCA_043797775.1 Candidatus Eiseniibacteriota bacterium | reverse complement strand
CCGCCAACGTCCTCATAACGGAGGACGGACAGGCGAAGATATTGGACTTCGGCCTCGCCAAGCTCGCGGGACAGACAAGGGTAACCCGAGCAGGCACTACGCTGGGGACGGTGGCCTACATGTCCCCGGAGCAGGCCCGCGGTGAGGAAGTCGATCGTCGTTCTGACATCTGGTCGCTCGGCGTCGTCCTCCACGAAATGCTCACCGGACAGGTCCCCTTCAAGGCCGAATACGAGCCCGCAATCGTCTACGCCATATTGAACGAAGAACCCAAGTCGGTGACCTCACTCCGTCCGGAGCTCCCCGTTGAGCTCGAATGGATCGTCAAGAAGGCCCTCCAGAAGGACGTGACTCAGCGTTACCAGAGCGTCGAGGAACTTCTGACTGACCTGCGGCGGTTCAGAAAGGAGAGCGAGGTTTCCGGCAGGATAGAGCCGCCGAAGGTAACGAAGAAATCCATTCTCAAACTGGACAGACGCCTCGTCATCGGTGCGGGTGTCGTCGTGCTGCTCGCGATTGCTTTCGTTTTCCTGAGGCCGTACATATTCAGGGGCGGGCTCGCAGGGGAGCCCAAGCCTGTCGCCGTCATCAGCTTTGAGAACCAGACCGGCGACGAGTCGTTGGATTATCTCCAAGCCGCCATTCCGAGCCTTCTAATTACGAGTTTGGAGCAGTCCAAGTATCTGCGCGTTACCACGCTCGAGCGGCTTCGCGACCTGATGAGGCAAGTCGGAAAGGGCGACACCGAGCTCATCGATACGGATTTGGGATTCGAGCTCTGTCGAATGGACGGGATAGAAGCGGTGGTCGTCGGGAGCTTCACAAAAGCGGGAGAGGTCTTTGCGACGAACGTGAAGATCCTGGACGTGGAGTCGAAGAGGCTCATCAAGAGCGCGACCTCAACGGGTCACGGAGTGGCGAGCATTCTGGAGAGCCAGATTGACGCGCTCAGCAAAGAGATTTCCGGCGGCGTCGGTGTGCTTGAGCCTCGAATCGGGGCAGGGCGGATGCGCATCGCCGAAGCAACCACATCCTCGATGGACGCGTACAACTACTTCCTGCGAGGACGGGAGGAATACGAGAAGTTCTACTACTACGACGCGAAGGTCTTTCTGGACAAGGCGGTGAAGCTCGATTCCACGTTCGCAGTGGCGCATCTCTATCTGGCGCTGTCGTACTCGGAGCTGGGCGACACGAAGGCGAGCGACGCTGCGTTTGAGAAGGCAAAGAGATTCTCCAAGAAGGTCAGCGAGAAGGAACGGCTTTACATAGAGTCCGGCTACGCGCGGACCGTGCAGAAAGACCCCGAAGAGCGCGGGCGCATCTTGACGCGCATGGCGGAGCGTTACCCCAAGGAGAAGCGCGTCCGCTTCTGGCTCGGTTCCTACCTCTGGGGAAAGAAGTCCTACCCGCAAGCAGTCAGCGAGTTCCGCAAGGCGTTGGAGCTCGACCCCAACTACGGCCCCGCCATAAACCAACTTGCCTACACCTACGCGGAGATGCAGGACTTCGACAGGGCCGTCGAGTACTTCAAGAGATACGCATCGGTCTCTCCCGGCGACGCCAATCCCTTCGATTCGATGGGCGACATCTATCTCAGGATGGGGAATCTGGACGAAGCGGCGGCGAGATACACCGAGGCCCACGAAGTCAAGCCCGACTTCGGGAAAGACTGGAAGCTCTCCTACGTCGTCGCTCTGAGGGAGGACTATCCGGCCGCGCTCAAGGGAATCGACGCCTTCATTGCGTCCGCGTCGTCTCCGGCGCGGAGGGCGGAGGGTAATCTCTGGAAAGCCTTCTACGACTACTGGACGGGTCGTACGGAGGCCGCTTTCAACGACCTGCGGGCGGCACAAGGTCACGCCGTGGAAATCGGAAACCAGCCTCTGCAGGCTGCTGCCGACTGGATGCGGGGTTGGTTCTACTACGGCGAGGGGAAATCCCGATTGAGCCGGGAACACTTCAAAAAATGGTACGACTTCATAGTCGGCTACTATCCCGCCTACGCTCCCTTCTACAAGGCCGAGTACGCCTTCTACAACGGACTTCTCAACGTGAAGGACGGCCGCGCCGCCACTGCGCGCGCCAATCTGACGGAGATGGCGCTGCTCCTTCCCCAGGTGGATACATCAGTGAAGGATTGGATAGAGTTCTATCACTGCCTTCTCCACGCCGAGATTCTTGTCGCCCAGGACTCGCTCGACAGGGCGATCGCCGTCTGCACGAAGGCAAGACCTTGGGAACTGCCGTCCGTCTCGTCCTCAAACATGATCTCCTACAATTTGCCCTTCACGAGGGACGTCCTGGCCAGGGCTTACGAGAAGAAGGGTGCACTGGACAGGGCAATTGCCGAATACGAGAAGCTGATCACCTTCGATGCGAACGCCAGGTCGCGGCAGCTGGTCCACCCCACGTATCACTACAGGCTGGCCCTTCTCTATGAGAAGAAAGGGGCACGAACAAAGGCGGCCGGGAAGTACAGGAAGTTCCTGGCGCTCTGGAAGGAAGCGGAGAAGGGGCAGGCCGACGTTGCTGAGGCGCGGAAGCGGCTGGCAGCGCTGGGGGGGATGTAGGCGGGACGAGCCGGTGTTGCGGACGAGCCGAAGCGGCCTGCGGCGCAGGGATCGTGCGCAGAGATTGGCCAGTGGCTTCGCCGGCGGAGCGGCGGCCCTGGGACGGCGACGGGGGACGTGGGTGGGCCCGGCGGCTCCGAACGCTGCCCGAGACCCCTCGCCCTAGCGGGCGCCCCCTCCTCTGTGCCTGATGAACTCGATTGCAGGGACAAGCAGCGACACCGCGATGATGCCTACAATCACCAGAGTGAAGTTGTTCTTCACGACCGGCAGGTTGGCGAAGAAATAGCCCGCGGCCAGGAATATCCCCACCCACGCGATACCGGCGGTGACGTTGAAGAACATGAAACGCTTGTACGACATGTAACCCAGGCCGGCCACGAAAGGGGCGAACGTCCTGATAATCGGCAGGAAACGTGCGATCACGATGGTCTTGCCGCCGTGCCTCTCGTAGAAGTGGTGGGTCCGCTCGAGGTAAGACTTCTTGACGAAACGGATCCTCTCCTTCTGCAAGATTCCGGGCCCGACCCAGTAGCCGATCCAGTAGTTGGTGGTGTTGCCCAGAATAGCGGCGAGAGAGAGAGCAGCGAAAAGCCACCACGCGTCGAGGTCGCCTCTCGCCGCAAAAGCTCCGCACGCAAAGAGGAGCGAGTCACCGGGGAGGAACGGCGTGACGACGAGCCCCGTCTCAGCAAAGATGACAACGAAGAGAATGGCGTACGTCCAGACACCGTATGTCTGGATAATCGCGCCCAGATGCGCGTCGAGATGTACAAAGAAGTCTATCGCAAAACGTATCGCTTCCATGGTTCACAGATGAAAAGCCGCCGTCATCGAGCGCGGTGAAGCGCACGGCTCGCAGCACCCGCGCCTCCTGCGAATTCCGCAACATGTTAACCCGTGCGGTCCCGCAACTCAAGCATCCATGTGTTGAGGGGAAGCCTCCTCCAGCCGGTTGTATCGGGACGTTCGGGTGACCGCCTCGCCCTCTGGGGTCCCTGCCCCTTTTGCTATTGACCAAACCGTTCCGTAAGCGTAACGTTTCCATATTGCTTTCGCTGATAGGGTTGGCACAGTCGTAGGATGGGGGCCCGGTGTTTGTTCGATCCCGGCCTCTGCGGCAGTCGGGTTCAGCGGCGGCCTCATCGGACTTGAGGCCGCCAATGTGCGCCCGGAGCCGAAGGTAGGGCCTTGACCTCGGCCTCGAAAGGAGGATGGAATGCCCGATCTCGCTCCTCAAGCTGGGTACTTGCTACCGTTTCATCTCAAGCTTCCACGCCTGCGTGCGTTGAGGACGGGCCCGTTCCGATGCGTCTCACCTCCGTTGCTCGCTGCTTTCTCTATCGCCCTTGCAACCGCTCTTTTCCTGACATGTGCCATGCCGATTCTGTCGGAGACCGGAATTGCTCTGGCGCAACCCGGGTCCGGAACGCCGGCGCCTGCCGCACCTTCCTCGTCCGGCACCGCCGCCGTGGCTCCCGTTGAACCCGCTCCTGGCACACCTGTTCCGCCCGTGGTTCAGTCCGTGAGGGCGGCCGATACGCCCAGCGATGACGGGACCAGCCTCACCGTGACATGGGTGGAGCCTCCCAATGCCGCGGAACTGGGGCTCACGTACGAGATTCTTCGCGCGGACCGGGTTGACGGCGAGTACGCCCAGGTGGGCGACACCGAGGCAGGCACGACGGAGTTTAAGAACCTGGGCCTCACCGACAGACAAACCTACTTCTACAAAGTGCGATCGATGCTCGGCGCCGGCTACGCCGACTCCGAGCCGACCCAGCCTGCTGCACCGGAAGGCAATTGGTTCAGGAGTTACAGGCTCAACGTGCTCATCCTGGTTGTCGTTTTCTCGACGCTAGTTCTCTCCTACATCTCTATCGCCCGTAAGGGCAAGCAGATCTACATCAGGCGAATCGCAGGCCTAAACGCGGTGGACGAAGCCGTGGGAAGGGCCACCGAAATGGGAAAGAAGATCCTCTACATCCCAGGAATCATGAGCGTCGATGAAATCCAAACCATCGCAAGCCTCGCCATTCTCGGGCACGTCGCCAAGTTGAGCGCTACCTACAATGCCGACCTGGAAGTTCCCAACAAAGACCCTCTCACGTTTGCCGCTGCTAGAGAGACGGTTAGGGAAGCGTACGTGGAGGCAGGAAGGCCCGACCTGTACCGGGAAGAAATGGTGAACTACGTCACTTACGACCAGTTCGCCTACACTGCGTCCGTCACCGGGAAAATGGTTCGAGAGAAGCCTGCCACAAACTTCCTGATAGGCTCGTTCTATGCCGAGAGTCTCCTTCTCGCCGAGACCGGCCAGAGCATCGGTGCCATCCAGATTTCCGGCACTGCCGAGGTGGCACAGCTTCCGTTCTTCGTCGTGGCGTGCGATTACACGCTCATCGGCGAGGAACTTTACGCTGCAAGCGCGTATCTCTCGAGGGAACCGGTGCTGCTCGGAAGCATAAAGGGGCAGGACGTCACGAAGCTTCTCCTCATTCTTGCGCTCGGACTTGGCATCATCATGGAGTCTTTCGGTCTAGGGTTCGTGAAGACTGCCTTCAAGATGCAGTAAGCATCGAGAGCAGGGGGTTATAGATGAAAAAACAAGTTCCGCTGTTGCTCACATTCATCGCGGGGACCATTCCGATCGTGGCCTTCTTCGTACCTGAAAGGCACGTCGGACTTGTGAGCACCAGGCTTGATTCCTGGCTGATCATTGTTTATGGATTCGCGCTTCTTCTGGGCGTCGTGAACGTCGTTCAGATGAACACGAACAAGATCAAGAGACGAGGCTCGGGCTGGCCGTACGCGGTCGTCCTGCTGGCCGGGCTCGCGATCATGGGAAGCTTCGGTTTCGCGGGCGCGTTTGGGGCTTTTGGCGGCATCGCCACACGCCCCGACGGAAGCTCGACTCCATTCGACTGGCTTTACAAACACGGTTTTCTTCCGCTTCAGGGAACGATGTTTGCTCTTCTCGCCTTCTTCATGGCCAGCGCCTCTTACAGAGCCTTCAGGGCCAGAAACGTTGAGGCGACGATTCTCCTCATCGCCGCCCTGATAGTAATGTTCGGTAGAATTCCCTTCGGCGAGATGGTGTCGAAGTGGATTCCCGCTACGACAGAGTGGATCATGTCCAAACCGAACATGGCTGCTCAGCGGGGCATCATGATAGGTGCCGCACTGGGTGCCGCGTCAATGGCACTCAGGGTAATTGTCGGAATAGAACGTTCTTATCTCGGCATCGGAAAGGGCGAATAGACTGCCCTGAGCGGGGAGCGGTCCGAGCGGGCCCAGCCCGTACGCGCTGACCCCGCCCACAAGGAGAGCCGAGTTCTGAAAAGGTTCGGAAGAAGCAGAGAAAGGAGAACACGATGAAGCTTGAGCGGTTGATGCAGGTAGACAAGCGCTACATCTACCTCTTTATCGCCGCGGGCACCATCATACCCATTATCTTCCTGCTGGGGCTTCCGGTCTCGATCACGCCGCCCACCAGGATGGCGTTTGAAAGAATAGAGAATCAGCTCCGGCCCGGAGACGTGGTGCTCGTGTCCTTCGACTACGGTCCGTCCTCTGCACCGGAGAACGCGCCGATGGCGGACGCCGTTCTGAGACACTGTTTCTCCAAGGGACTCAGGGTCGTCGTGATCGCGCTCTATCCCCTCGGTGGACTTTCCGAGGCCGTGACGGAAGTGAACAAGGTGGCCGCCGAGTTCCCCGGACTCAGGTACGGCGTGGATTACGTCAACCTGGGGTACAAGGACGGGGCCCAGGCAGTGATGAGGAAAATGGCCGAGAGCATTCATGCTGTCTTCCCGGCGGACGTGAACGGTACCCCGGTTGCTCAAATCCCCATGATGCAGACGATTCGCAATTACAGCGACGTGGACCTCGCTGCAAGTCTTGCGACGGGCATCATCGGCGAATGGTGGGCGAACCTCGTGAACGCGCAGTTCGGTGTCCCGGTGATCGTGGGACCAACGGCCGTGTCCGCTCCCAAGTACTACGCGTACCTCGAGGCGCGGCAGATGGTGGGGTTGCTTGGAGGGCTCAAGGGTGCATCCGAATACGAAAGACTTGTGATCGACAAGTATCCGAAACTGGCCGAGGTGTATGCCACGCCCGGCCTGTACACTGCCATGAAGGGCATGGACGTCCAATCAATCGTTCACATGATTATGATCGGATTCATCATATTCGGAAACGTGGTCTTCTTCGCCCAGAAGAGGAAGCCGCGCAAAGCGAGCTAGGAGGTAGTCTCATGCCGAGCTTGGGAACATGGCTGGCGGCGTTCTTTACGCTGTGCATGCTCAGCTTTCTATACAAGGACAATCCGTTCTTCAGATTTGCCGAGAGTTTTTTCGCCGGAATCTCTCTCGGCTACTACATCGGTCTTGTGTCGAACCAGACGCTTAAACCAAATCTTGTGTTGCCGTTACTGCAGGACTTCTCGACCAACTGGAGCCTCCTCTTCGCCGGCGGGCTTGGCGTAATGCTCTATTTCCGCTACGTGAAGAAAGTGGCCTGGGTGAGCAGATGGGCGCTCGCCGTCTACGTAGGTTACTACGTCGGCGTGAACATGATGCAGAAGCTGCACGGTGAAGTCATACCTCAAGTTGGCGACACGATGTTATCGCTCAGCTACACCGGCATCGGCACGCTGTGGAATCTGGTCATGGTCGTGGGCGTCCTGTCCGTGCTCGTCTATTTCTACTTCTCAGCCGAGCACAAGGGCGCAGTGGGCGGGATCTCTCGACTCGGAATCTGGTTCCTCATGGTTTCATTCGGGGCCGCGTTCGGCTACACAGTGATGGGCCGTATTTCGCTCCTGATCGGAAGGATGGTCTTCCTGGTCAACGACTGGGCGAAACCGCTCATAGGAGCGATAACGTGAGCGTGACCGTCCGGTTCGCCGTAAAGAGGTGTGAAACATGAAAATCGACGAGGCATTGAACGAGCGAATTCCGAGAAGAAAATTCTTGAAGCGCTCCATACTGGGGGGAGCCGTGCTGGCCGGGGCACCCGTAATTTCGAGCTTGTTGTGCAGCAGCGATTGTCGTGCGCAGGACCAGCCGCTTGGTGAGATCTTCAGCCGCGAAGACCTTTCGCAAGTCCTCAAGCAGGCTCTCTCCGGCGGCGGCGACTTTGCCGACGTTTACATCGAGAGGCTGTTCACGACGACGGTCAGTTTCTCGGACGGCAAGGTGGACAGCGTGCAGTACGGCGTGGATCAAGGGGCCGGTGTGCGGGTCCTCAAAGGCGACCAGACCGGCTTCGCGTATTGTGAAGAGCTGGACATTGATCCCCTCAAGAAAGCCGCTCGCACCGCGGGGATCATTGCGAGCGGCCCTGCGAGGAGGAAAACTCCGGCTCTCACGGTGAGGACCTCCGTAAACCACGTGCCCTATTCCCTGAGCCTGCTCGACGTCAAAGAGAAGGAGAAGGTGGACATCCTCGTGCGAGCAAACAAGGCGGCCCGGGGAGCCGACTCTAGGATCACACAGGTGAGCATTACATATCAAGATTCAATGAAGCGGTGCGTTCTTGCCAACTCCGAGGGTGTCTTCGTGAGTGACGAGCTTCCCCTCGTCTGGGTCACCGTGGACGCAGTGGCGTCCGAAGGCGACAAGAAACGACCCGGCTACAAACGGATTTCGGCACGCCAGGGCTTCGAGTTTTTCCACAGCAACCGTCCCGAGGATGCCGGTGAGAGCGCCGCCAGGCAGGCGGTTACGATGCTTCATTCCTCCCCCGCGCCCGTCGGTGAGATGCCGGTTGTGCTCGCGGCCGGAGGCGGAGTCGTCTTCCACGAAGCAGTCGGTCACGGCCTCGAAGCAGACGGCGTGAAGAACAAGACGTCCATGTTCACGGGCAAGATTGGAGAAGCCGTGGGAAGCGAATATGTGACAGTGACGGACGACCCCACGCTTCCCAATCTCAGAGGCAGCTACAACTTTGACGATGAGGGGACTCCGGGGCAGCCGACGGTGCTTATCGAGAAGGGGATTCTGAAGGGGTATCTCAACGATCTTATCACCGCCAGGTATCTGGGTGTGCCGCCTACGGGAAACGGCAGGAGGCAGTCCTTCCGTCACTATCCGCTCGTGAGGATGTCGAACACCGTGCTCGCTCCGGGGCCGCATGATGCGGAGGAGATAATCGCTGCCACGGAACGGGGGCTTTTCGCGAAGGCGCTCGGGGGTGGTGAAGTGTCCACCGCAACAGGTGACTTTACTTTTGGAGTGAGGGAGGCCTACCTCATAGAGAATGGGAAAATCACTGCTCCGGTTCTCGGTGCGACGCTGGTCGGCAACGGACCCGAGACAATGAAGCGCATAGACATGGTTGCGAACGACATGGCGTATTGGCCCGGCACCTGCGGAAAGGGGCAATGGGTGCCCGTTACGAGTGGAGCCCCCACACTCAGGATTGCCAGAATAACGATAGGAGGCCGGCAGTAGAATGGCTAGAAAAGGGTTATCCAATTGGCTGCTTGACGCGCTGCTGAAGGCCGGGGC
>JAZDPI010000164.1:0-11288 GCA_043797775.1 Candidatus Eiseniibacteriota bacterium | reverse complement strand
ACCTACGCCCGCTGCGGGATCATCGTCAACGTCACCCCCTTTGAGCCGGAATGGGAAGGGCACGCCACCCTTGAGATCTCGAACACCACGCCCTTGCCCGCTCGAATCTATGCAAATGAAGGTATTGCGCAGGTCATCTTTCTGGAGAGCGACGAGGCGTGTGAAGTCTCGTACGCGGATAAGAAAGGGAAATACCAGAAACAGAAAGGCGTGACCCCGCCAAAGGTGACTCAGTAGAGAGACAATCGACATCCCGGACACGCACGAATGCAGAAACCATCTTACGTCCTCCCCTCCGAGTACACAGGCCTCCCGGAAGAGGAAATCACCCGTCGGCTCCGGGAATGCAGGACCCGTCTGGGCAAGAACCTCGTGATTCTGGCGCATCACTACCAGAGGAAGGAGATCGTCGAGCTTTCGGACTTCAGGGGGGATTCTTACGGTCTTTCAAAGAGGGCCTCCCAGCAGGTGGCAGAGCACATCGTCTTCTGTGGGGTCCACTTCATGGCCGAGAGCGCCGATATTCTGACCAGAGACGAGCAGAAAGTATATCTCCCCAACCCGGCGGCCACGTGCCCCCTGGCGGCAATGGCCGAGATCGCCGACGTCGAGACCGCCTGGGAGGCTCTTGAAGAGACGGTGGGCTCCGGCCGCGTCATTCCCGTCACGTACGTTAACTCAGACGCCGAATTGAAGGCCTTCTGTGGAGCTCGCGGCGGTTCCGTGTGCACGTCCTCGAACGCGGCAGCCGTCATCGAGTGGGCCTTCAGGCAGAAGGAGAAAGTCCTCTTCTTCCCGGACGAGCATCTGGGAAGAAACACGGGCAAGTGCCTCCGAATCGACCGGGAGAGCATGGTTGTCTGGGACCCGGAGCTGCATCTTGGAGGTCGAACGGCAGAGGAGTTGAGCAGGGCGAGGCTCATCCTTTGGAAGGGTTTCTGTCACGTGCACGTGTGGTTCACCAGAGAGCACGTCGAGTCTATACGCAAGGCCTTTCCAAAGGCGAAGGTGATTGTGCACCCGGAGTGCGTCGAAGACGTCGTGGAGAGCGCCGACGAGTCCGGCTCCACGGAATTCATAGTGAACTACGTCCGCTCGGCTCCCGCGGGATCGGTGATAGCAGTCGGGACCGAGATAAACCTGGTGAGCAAGCTTGCCGCGGAGCATCCGGACAAGAAGGTTTTCGAGCTTTCGAGGTCCCTCTGCGGGAACATGTTCAAGATCAACCCGAGGAATCTGCTCTGGACGATGGAATCGCTCGGTCAGGTGAATCGCGTCGAAGTGGATCCGGTTCTGAAGGCCGATGCCAGAACGGCCCTCGAGCGGATGCTGAGGATCTCGGAAGCGAAGAAGTGATGAAGGTCGAACTCATATCCGTTACGCCCGATGCAGAGCGTGTCATCGAAGCTGCCGCGAGGACGTGTTACGACACGACAGACAGAATGTCGTCTTCGGATACGCGGCTCTTCTTGAAGAGGCTGTTTGAAGCCGGCCACTACTCCGTCTTTGAGCACGCCAGCGCCACTTTCAAGGTAAGTGGAATAAGCAGGGCCTGCTCTCACCAGCTCGTCAGGCACAGATTGGCCTCCTATTCGCAGCGAAGCCAGAGATACGTGTTCGAGAAAGAGCCATCGTACGTGGAGCCGCCCTCGCTCGGCAAGAGGGGACAGGAAACTACACAGGTTTTTGCAGAGGCAATGCGAAAGGCTTGGGAGGCGTATTCCCGGCTTCTCTCACTCGGGGTCCGGAAGGAGGATGCGCGCTACGTCCTGCCGAACGCGTGTGCGACCGAGCTTGTCATGAGCGCCAACTTCAGGGAGTGGCTGCACATACTTCAAGAGAGGCTCGCGCCGGACGCGCAGTGGGAAATAAGGGACATGTGCTTCCTCGTTCACCAAAGGCTCAAGGGAGTGGCGCCTTCAGTATTCGGCCTCGTCGATCCGGGCCAGCGCAGGCCCTCCTGACCTTCCGGCACCGGAGACTTTCCCAAAAACGCAGCACAAGGGGGCGCGCATGAAGAAACAGTCTGGGGTTCTCGTAGGAGGGAAGTGGGTCTCCACGGACGATTCGCTGGAGGTTCGCTCCCCTTACGACGGCGCACTTGTTTCCACAATCTCAAGGGCCACCGCCGCGCATCTGGAGACGGCGGCGTCTCAGGCACTCAAGGGTTTCAAACAAACCGCCTGTCTGAGCAGCTACGAGCGCTCGAGGATACTTGAGGGAGTAAGCACGGCCCTTCTGCGTCGGACCGAGGAGCTGGCGCTCTCTCTCTGTCTCGAAGCCGGCAAGACGATAAGGGACGCCAGGGTTGAGGTCGCCAGGGCCTCCAACACCTTCAGAGTGGCCTCTGAAGAGGCCAAGAGGCTGGGAGGCGAGTATATCGCCCTCGATTGGATAAAAGGTTCGGACGGGCGCTTCGGGATCACGCGGCGTTTCCCGCTCGGTCCGATACTGGGGATAACCCCTTTCAATTTCCCTCTCAATCTGGTCGCGCATAAGGTCGCCCCTGCCATCGCCGCCGGAAACTCCATAGTGATAAAGCCGGCTTCTTCCACTCCGCTCTCCGCTCTGGCGCTGGGAGAAATTCTCCTCGAGGCGGGTCTTCCGGAACACGCGATATCTGTGCTTCCGTGCGCGTCCTCGCTGGCCGAGTCCATGGTCACGGACGAGCGATTCAAGATGCTTTCGTTCACCGGCAGCGCGGAAATCGGTTGGAGGTTGAAGACGCTCGCTGGAAAGAAAAGAGTCACGCTGGAGCTGGGCGGCAACGCGGCTGCAATAGTGGATGAAGGGATACCGCTCGAACCCGTCGCGGAGAAGTGCGCGCGGGGAGCCTTCTCGAACGCCGGCCAGATCTGCATTTCGCTGCAGCGTGTGTATGCACACGAGGCAGTCTACGACGAATTCGTCGAGCTCCTGACGAGGAGCACCGAATCGCTGATCGTGGGGGATCCGCTGGATGAGAAGACGGACGTGGGGCCGCTCATCGACGCTTCTTCGGCGGAGAAGACCGAGAGATGGATTGGGGACGCCCTCGCAGGCGGAGCCAGGGCCGTGACCGGGGCAAAGCGAAACGGAACTCTATACGCACCTACCATTCTCACAAACGTGAAGGCCGGCATGGACGTGAGCTGCAGCGAGATCTTCGCGCCGGTCGTTACCGTAACACCCTTCAGGAGTATTGAAGAGGCCATTGCACAGGTGAATGACTCGTGCTTCGGTCTCCAGGCCGGCGTCTTCACGAATCGGTTTGACCTCGTCCTGAGAGCCTTTGAGGCTCTGGAGGTCGGCGGCCTGGTCGTCAACGACGTTCCGACCTACAGGGTTGACCACATGCCCTACGGAGGCGTGAAAGATTCCGGGTTCGGGAGAGAGGGACTTCGCTACGCCATCGAAGAGATGACCGAACTGAGACTGCTCGCAGTCAATTCCGGAGGATGAGAGGGGTGACTACGCCGAGGCGGGCAGAGTCGCCGCCGAGGGAGGTAGCTGCTGATGAAAGTAACCGAGACGGTATACGAGGGAAAGGTCCTCACGGTCGTGAAGAGCTTCGAGCCGGACAGGCCGTCGAGCACGTTCGAAATGGTGAGGCATCCCGGTGCGGCGGCCGTAGTGGCTGTGACCGAGGAGGGAAGGCTCGTGTTGATCAATCAGTACAGGGAGGCCGTCGGCAAGTTCGTTCTCGAAATCCCCGCAGGCAAGCTGGAACCCGACGAGTCTCCCGACACTTGTGCCCGCAGGGAGCTGGAGGAGGAAACGGGCTACAGACCGGGCTCGCTCGAGAAACTGTGCGAATTCTTCGTCACGCCCGGTTATTCGGACGAACGCATTCACGTATTCGCAGCGACGAATCTGGTACGCTCGACGAGCAATCCGGAAGAGAACGAGGTCATATCGCCTGTCGAAGTGACTTTTGCAGATGCCTTCACCATGATCGACGACGGTAGGATTCAGGACGCCAAAACCCTCGTCGGCATCCTGACGTTTGCGAGAAAGAGAAGGTGGAGCCTCTCACTGTGAGAGAGAGTGCAGTTTCTCCTCCGCCAGCCGTGCTTCCTCGCTCAGGGGAAATCGCTCGACAATCTGAGTCAGATAAACGCGAGCCTGGTCGTTGTCTCCTAGCGCAAGCGAGCAATAGCTAAGCTTGAGAAGGGCGCTGGGGATCTTGTCGCCGTCAGGATAGGTGTCCAGCACCTTCTTGAACGCGGCTGCGGCTTCCTGATACTGCTCCTTCGCATAGTGACACTCTCCGATCCAGTACTGCGCGTTGTCAGAGAGCTCGCTGTCAGGGAAATTCCTCAGAAACTCCTCAAAACCCATCTGGGCAAGGTCGTAATTCCCGGCGTTGAGGTCGAGGTACGCATCCCTGTAAGCTTTCTGTGCATCCGAGAAGCTCACGACGGCAGTGTCGGGGGCTGTCCCCAGAGCGTCGGGCGCGGCCTTGGGGGAGAATCGCATCTCGTCGACCTTCTCCGACAGCCTCCCAAACCTGTACACGCTTTCCTCGGTCCTTCCCTCGATGGTCTGAAGCCTCTCCATGAGGTCGGCAAAAAGGCTTCCCGTGTCGGCCCTCAGTTGTCTGAGGAACACGGTGTTCTCGTCCAGTCTCGCCTCCAGTTGACGAACCATCCGCATGGTTTCTTCCTGCTGCCTTCTCAGTTCTTCGACATCGATTCTGGTCTGGTCGACAGTGTTGGGGACGTTGACCAGCTTCCTTCCGTAGCAGCCTGACGCAAGTGGAAGCAGTGCTACAACTGCGTAGAGTACAAGAAGGTTGCGTTTCATTTGTGCACACCGGTTGGGGTTGGCCCTGCCCGACGTCTCGCGTCGGGCAGGGTACCTGAAATCACTTCTGAACCACGAAATGCGCCCGCCTGTTTTGTGCCCAGGCTTCTTCGCTGTGACCCGGGTTGAATGGGCGCTCCTTGCCGTAGCTGATAACCGAGATCCTGCCTGCGTCAACACCGTAGTTGACGAGGTAGTTCTTTGCGCTCAGTGCTCTCTTCTCGCCGAGGGCGAGGTTGTATTCAACGGTGCCTCTCTCGTCACAATGCCCTTCGATCAAGATCTTCACTGTCGGGTTATCAGCCAGAAGCTTCGCGTTGCCAGCCAGAGTGGTGCGGGCCTTCTCCGTCAATGAGTAGTCGTCAAAGGCGAAGTACACGTCCTCGATGCGCGAGGCCACCATGTTCGCCGCCTCTGTGACCTCGTCGGGCCCTTCCTCCGGCTGCGCCGTTGGCTGTTCGACTCGTTCTGCTGGAGCGCGTGCAGGTGCGGTCGGAAGTTCAGTCGTCGGAACGACCTTCTTCTTCGCGCAACCGCCGCACAGGACGAGACCAGCAACCAGCAGGACGAGCACGGGCAGAAGTATGGATTTTCTCAGCAAACCTCTCACCTCCTTTCACCTAGTCTTGCGTTTGGCGAGGGGACCACGAAGAGTTGAAGTTGTCGCCTGCGGACGTCAGTCGTCTCACGTTTGAGCCGTCCGCGTTCATTACGTATATATCACGCTTTCCTCCCCTCGTGGAACTGAATACTATGTGTCTCCCGTCGGGAGACCAACTTGGGTTCTCATTCGTTCCTCCACCGGAGGTCAGTCGAACGTGATTGATGCCTGCCGCGTCCACCACGAATATGTGAAACCCGCTTCCCATTCTTGAGGCATAGGCGATTCTGTCTCCCCGCGGTGACCACGACGGAGAGTCGTTGTAGGACCCGCTGAAGGTCAGTCTTCTTACGTCCGACCCGTCCGCCTCCATCAGGTAGATCTGGGGGCTGCCGCTTCTGTCGGACGTGAAGGCTATCCGCCTGCAGTCCGGCGACCACGACGGCGAGGAGTCTATGGACGAATGCTTGGTCAGGCGCCGGACGCCAGAGCCGTCCACGTTCATGACGTAGACCTCGGCGTTTCCGTCTTTGGTCAGCGTCAAGGCCACCCTCTTGCCGTCCGGAGCCCACGCCGGACTGGAATTGAGTCCCTTGAAGGCCGAGAAGGGCGAAGGGGGACCGCCGTATCTACCCACCATGTGCAAATCGGGATTGCCTCGCGAGTAGCACGTGTAGGCGATTTTCTGCCCGTCAGGACTCCAGCATGGCGAGAGGCAGAGCGAGTTTTCTTTTGTGACCTGCTTCCTGCCGTACCCGTCGTAATCCATCACGTTGATTTCCTTGACGCCCGAAGCGCCGGACACAAAGGCTATGCTGGTGGACGCGATTCCTCTCTCCCCGGTGATCTGGAGCACCACCTCGTCCGAGAAGCGATGGGCGGCGCTCCTCACAGCGCCCTCCGTGAAACGGTAGCGCTTGTTGAGCATCATCTTCTGGCTCCCGGCCTCGTAGAGCCTGCCGTCAAAGGTGACCTTGTCGCCGTCGTACGTTGCCCTTCCCTGTACCAGCACTTCCTCGTTGAGGCCGAACTGCTTCGTCTTGCTCTCAAAGAGACGGTCGACCTCGGAGGCCGGGATTCGGACCACTTCAAAGAAACCCGAGAAACCCAGGTCGGCCGCGACGACTTCCTCGATGTCCTGGGCCAGTCTCTGTGATCCTGAGCCGCCGGCCGCCTCGAAGGCCGCGAGATACACCTTTATTCGTCTCACCTCGGACGTTCTTATCTCCAGATGTACCTCAGGCTCTTGCGAGAGGCCGGCCACAGGGAGGCACATCAGGAGTAACTGGCAGAGAAGGGCAAGGGCTCGCGCCGCGCATCCTGTCCTTCGATGAGATCTATCTGGCATACTCGAATCCAAAGTGCACCCCCAGAGAACTCTCTGCGAATCCTCGTGGCAGGGGTGGAAAGGGTTCCGATTTCAGCACGGCTCTCAGGGCAGACTGGTCGAAGAGGTTCGCTCGCGAAGGGGTCTCCGTCTTCAGGTCGGAGATCCTCCCGTTGCGCAAAATTCTGAAGAAGACGACGGTTCTCGCGGAAGCGCCGGCAGCAGCAATGCCCGCAGGAGGACTCCAGTTCGAGCTCACCTTGTTTCTCACGGCAACCAGGTAGTAGCTGAACTCGAAGTTCTCGATGTCTATTTGCAGCTGAGAACTGAAGCCCCCAAGACCGGCCCCACCGCCTCCCTGCGCCCCGGGAGGTCCCGTCACAAGGGAATGAAGGGTCGCTCCCGTGCCTGCGCTGTCCGCAGCACCCTTCGACTTTGATTTTCCGCCGTCACTTTCGCTCTTTCGCTCCGGCGTCTTCTTTCGCTCCAACTCCGTCACCTCCGGCTTGGGGGCATCCCTTTTCGGTTGAGGCCTGCTCTCTGCAGTGGCCACAGTCGCGTCAGGCGGCTTATCCCCCCCCGCCGGCGCACCGAGAGGCCCGGGAAGTTCCTGCGGCAGCGAAACCAAACTGACTTCATACACCAGCCCGGTCGCCGGGCCTCCACCCCTTGCCCCGAGCGGCCCCAGAAGAACCGCCAGGATCGCCAGGTGGACCGAGAGAGAAACGACGAAGCTCCGCCGCATCTGCCCCCGAGGATTCCTTCTTCCCATGGATTCCTGCGGTGTCGGACCGTTTCGTTGAGTCTCGATTGGCTGCTTTCTCGGGAAAAGTCTCATGTTCTGCACACGTAAGCCCTGCCGGACCGGCTGGTACCTCCACCCGGCCGCACGGGGCTAGTTCAAGTTCAACGTCGACGAAGGCTCGGCCACGAGGCCGAGGTTTTCTATCCCAACCTTCTTCAGAACGGAGATGACTTCCACAACGAAACCGTACGCCACATCTTTGTCTGCTCTCAAGAACACCGGTCTGCCCGGAAATGCGTCCTTGAAAATGGTAAGCCGATACTCCAAGTCCGGAAGCGGAAGCAGCTCCTTGTCCATGTAAACCTGCTTGTCCTTCGATACCGACACGATCAGGCCCTCCTTGAGATCCACCTGCTTCGCCTCGGCGGTAGGGAGGTCCACGTCCACGGCTCCCTGTATGAACGGAGCGGTCAACATGAAGATGACAAGCAGGACCAGAACGACGTCCACAAACGGCGTCACGTTGATGTCAGACAGGCTCCTTCTCTCTCGATTCATCTTAGGCAACTCCTCGACTCAGTCTGTCGCAAAACTCGGACACGAACTTGGTCATCTCGTTTTCCGAAGTCCTGACCTTTCCGAGAAAGTAATTGTACGCGACGACGGCCGGAATAGCCGCAGCCAGGCCGGCCACGGTTGCTATCAGAGCCTCTGCTATCCCCGGCGCGACCACGGCAAGCGTGGCGGAGCCGCGGACCCCCATGTTGAGAAACGCGCTCATGACTCCCCAGACGGTGCCGAGCAGGCCCACGAACGGAGTGACGCTTCCTGTCGTCGCAAGAAAACCGAGGTGGCGTTCCGTTCTCGACACTTCGGTATCCGAGGCCCTGCTCATCGCAGATCGCAGGCGCGACACCTGCTCTGCGCTGCCCTTTGCCGCCGCGGGTGCCCCGGGGCCGACCGCCGCCTCTCCCCGCAGCTCCCTGATTCCCTCCAGTAGAACCGTCGAATAGGGAGAAGTGGCAGTCTGTTGGGCGATCGCACCCAGTTCGTCGAGACCCGCGCTCTGTCTGAATCGCCGGAGGAACAACTCGGAGTGTCTCTCTGCGTTCCTGAAGAATCTCACTTTCTCTATGATCACGGCCCACGATGCAACCGAGAAGCCGACAAGGACGACAAGAATGAACTTCGAGAAACCGCTCGCGGACACCACGAGCCTGAAAATACCTCCCTGGCTCATGAGGAGAGAATGTTCCCACACTGATTCCATAGTAGCTCCTATTTCAGTAGCTCCACAACTGTGACAGGGCTTCTCCCTTACTGGTACACTCCGGCAGGACGAGGGCAGACGACGCTCCCGAAGGACATACGGAAATAAACTCTGCCTGACACTACAGGCCTCGCGCGGCCTGTGTCAAGCGCAATCGGCACTGCTCGACCCGATCCGGCGACACTCGGCGGCGCAGCGCTCCGGAAAATCCGAAGGTCGCGTGCTGCTGGAACCCTTGCCGGGCAAGGGACAGAGACAGGCCCCGTGCCGTCTCCCCAGCGTTCATGCGGCACAGACGATATTCCAACTTAGAGAAAATTGCAGATTTCTCTTGACCAGATTTGGGGCCTATGTTAGAGAGGACCTAGACGGGAAGCCAAAATCAAAGAGGAAGGTGAGGTGATAACATGAACAAGGCCGAGCTCATCGATGCCGTGGCGAAGGCAGGAAAGCTTACGAAGAAGGACGCCGCGATGGCGGTGGAGGCTACGCTTGACGCTATCAAGAAGAACACCAAGAAGGGTGTTCAGCTAGTCGGTTTCGGAAGCTTCGCGGTGGCGAAGAGGAAGGGCAGGGTGGGGAGAAATCCTCGCACTGGTGAGGAGATAAAGATCGCTCCTTCGAAGACCGTGCGCTTCAGACCCGGCGCTGCCTTCAAAGAACTTCTGTAGTTCTGAGAACGGAAGTCTGCCCTGGGGTTGGTCCATGTGGACCAACCCCGTCTTCTTTTGGAGAGGCGGCGGACTGCCTATCTCGGTGCGCTGGTCCGTGTTTGTTCCCGTGACGCCCCTCCCCCTCTTTCTCTGCATGTCACCCCGTGTCTCTTTCTGCATGCCGCCCGTGGCCGCGCTGGCAACGGAGTTGACAGAAGACCCCTGGTCCGCTCACGGTTGCGGGGGACTGTCCGACCGCGCGTGGGAAACCGGCGGGCACTCCGTGGGTAACGAGTATCCACGCAGAACCGATTGTCACAGTTAGACTAACGGCAATCGGGCCTGTGAGCGGTGACAGTGACCTCCTGTCTGCCCGGGTTTGGGGATTTCGCACCGAGGCGGTGCGACCCTGGACGTTTGTAACTTGCCTATTTTCAATGGATTAGGGTGCCCAAAAAGAATGCTGAAGCCATGGCGCTTGGCACGGAGTGTGCATTAAAAAGATTGTGCAAATGGTTCTGAGGCCGCGACCTGTTTAACCAACCCCGGCAGGAGCAATCGGCCAAGAAGGCAACAGGGCAGCCACAGGCAGATTGCAGTCGCGGCTCAGACCGGAAGCGAACAGCGTGGAGAACGTGCGGAGAAGGAGGTAGGAAACGCTGAGCTCATAGATCGTGAGGAAGCCCTCGAAAACAGAATACGAGCGAACAGGCTCCCTGTTACTCACGTGAAGCTTCTCAAAGTCACGACTGTTTAAAGGTCGGGCTGATGCCTCCCTTGCGTTATGTGGAAGCCACGGTGCCAGATGGGGAGCCTTTCTGTTGCCTCTTCGATTTCCCTTGATGTTGCAGGCGATTTCGTGTTACAAATGGATGTGGGGCCCGCTGAGGGGCCTCCAATCATGGCAAACAGAGAATTCACACTATCTCCTGCATTCCGTGGGCACAATTCCAGAAAGATACCGCGTAGTTGAGCTTATCTCCGGGGAGGGCATGGCCAGTGTCTACAAGGTCATCGACCAGGAGGTGGGCCAGCCTCGGGCCGTGAAAGTGCTTTCCGGGGCCCAGTGCAGCCCCATCGCACTGGAGCTCTTCCGCTCGGAGTTTGCCCGCATCTCCTCGTTCGAACATCCACACATCGTCAGAGTCTTCGACTTCGGGGCAAGCGGCGATGCGTTTTATTTCGTGATGGAATATCTGACAGGCATGCACTTCGACAACGCATTGTCCGGTAAGAGTATCCAGGAAGTGGCCCGCGTGTGTATGCAAATATGCGCCGCGCTCTCGTACATCCACCTGAGGGGGGTGGTCCACGGTGACATTAAGCCGGCCAACGTCATCGTTACGGGCGGGACCGGAGTGGGCACGGCAGCGTCCGGCGCGGGATTGACTGCCAAGGTCACCGATTTCGGACTCTCGCGGATGATGGCAGAGGCGGGTATATGGGGAGGAACGCAGAATTACGTGGCACCCGAGGTGATAAGGGGATTGAGTGTCGACGGAAGGTCGGACCTCTACTCCCTTGGTGCAATGCTGTACGAGACACTCACTGGAGCGAGCCTGTTTGCTGAGCCCACTAGGGAGGCGCTCCTCAGGGCCCACCTTCTCAAGAGGCCGGCGAGTCCCCGTGACATCAATCCGTCGATTCCGGGGCATCTTCAGGGGATAGTGCTGAAGCTCCTGGAGAAGGAACCCGGTCAGAGATTCCAGACGGCAGATCAGTTGTCTCAGGCCCTTCGGCCCCTGGCCGGGGTCACCGCTCAGTTGGAGGCCGTGCTGCCGCAGCCTGTCGTGATTCTCCACTCCGAGACGATTGGCCGGGAGGACGTTGCCGATGCTCTGAATGAAGCTGTGACAGGTTGCGCCGAGAGACACCGGGGCGGATTCTTCCTCATTACGGGTGAAGCA
>JAZDPI010000160.1:0-10608 GCA_043797775.1 Candidatus Eiseniibacteriota bacterium | reverse complement strand
TTTCTCTATTCTCTGAATATCAGGAATTTCGAAAATCATGGAGACCTCCCTTCTACAAGCCAAACAGCCACGTTGCGACGGAGGACACGAATCTAGCGAGAACAAGTGTGCGTTGAGGCATGAGGCCTGAGCGTTTTCCCTTGTTTGATGGGCAAGTGTCGGGCCTGCCTTCATCGCCGGCGCACCCCGTCTCTGCACTCCCGATAGCGCAGGCGGGGCCGTCATTCTGCACCAGCCATTCCTGATTACCGCCCGCATAATCCGGCATGTCAGGGTCGCCGGAGTCTTCTATCGCGCGCGGAGACTTGATCACTGAGTCCACGCGTGCCGGCCAGACGGCAAGCATAAGAAGACTGACAACCCAGGCCACGACAACCAACACAGAAGCTCTGGACAGCCCGCCTTTCGATTGAAGCATAGCACCCTCCCATGCGTGGCGACAGAAATCGCCCTCCCGCTCTGCGAAGGAAAACCCTGCAAGGCCCGTGAGGCAAGGCGACCAAGGCGTCGCCACGCGAGCCCAAGAGGAGCCAAAGCACGCAGCCCCTCAACCAGAGTCTGCGACCCAGACCCAGGGCCCCGAATGTGTCGACGTACGCTTAGCGCCAGAAAAGATGGACCTCGTTCATGTCCACCAGGCTTCTCGCCTGAACCGACTTATGATATCACAATGGTATAGCGGAGTCAACAAAAAAAGAAAAGAATCGCCTAACGAGGGGAAAATGAAAGACCTACACGGCTTGCGGAAGCGATCCCTACACCACTTGTATTTCGAACTCGGAGAGTCTCTTGAGCTCCTTGAGCCTGTCCAGGATCGCAAACGTGTCTATTTCGGCGAGCCTGTGCACACCGAACCTCTCCACCGCGAAGGAGGCCATCACGGTGCCGTACATGACGGCAAGGCGCACCGATTCCTCGCAGCAGTCGTCGCACCGGGCCAGGAAACCGACAAAGCCGCCTGCAAAGGAATCACCCGCGCCCGTGGGGTCGTAGAGGAGCTCGACCGGGTAGGCCGGCGCCGAGAACTTGAAGTCTTTGGTAATGAGAAGTGCGCCGTGCTCCCCCTTCTTTATGATCACCATTTTGGGGCCCATCTCCAGAATCATGCGCGCGGCCTTGACCAGGTTGGGCTCTCCCGTGAGCTGCCGTGTCTCGGCGTCGTTGAGCACAAACGCGTCGGAGCGCTCGATTATCTGCATGAGCTCTTTTCGTCTTCCCGATATCCAGAAGTTCATCGTGTCGCAGGCCACGAATTTCGGGTCGTGCACCTGGTCGAGCACCTCGAGCTGCAGGGTCGGGTCGATGTTTGCAAGAAACACGTAATCGGAATTTCTGGAGCTCTCCGGAATGATCGGGTGGAAGTGCTCGAACACGTTTACGCACGTGCTCAAGGTTTTCGCCTCGCCGAGCTCAAAGCCGTATTCCCCCTGCCAGCGAAACGTGAGACCTTCCTCGATCTGGAGACCCTCCACGCCTATTCCTCGCGTCTTGAAGAAATCGACGTGCTCGCGCGGGAAATCCGTCCCCACCACCGCCACCATGTTGACCTTGTCAAAGTGACCTGCGGCCATCGAGAAGTACGACGCGGAACCACCCAGTTCTTCCGTGCAGGAACCGAAGGGCGTCTTGATTGTGTCAAGGGCGACCGAACCTACGACTAGAATGCTCACGTTGAACCTCACATTCAAGAGACTCGCGTAACGTCGGTTGGGCTGTCACACAGACATCAGTATCGAAAGCAAAAACAAACGCGCTACATCTTATCAGGAGCGGAGACGCCAATCAACTCCAACCCGTTCTTGAGAAGCGTCTTGACGCCACGAACGAGAACAAGCCGGGCCTGCATGAGAGCAGGGTCCACCCCGACGACACGATGATTGTGGTAGAACTGATGCAGGGCCGTTGCCAGACACGTAAGGTACCCAGTTACTCTCTGCGGCTCCCTTCCCAGACAGGCGGCCCGCACGGTCTCGGGGAACTTGACCATTTCTCTCAGCAGGGCGATTTCTTCGTTCTCCTTGAGAAGTGAGAGGTCGGCCTGTTCCAGACCGCAGAGGCCCACCCCACCCTCTCTCGCAAACTCGATTATGTTGCTCGCACGAGCGTGTGCGTACTGGACGTAGTAGACCGGATTCTCGTCCGACTGCTTCTTGGCCAGATCGAGGTCGAAATCCAGATGGCTGCTCACCCTTCTCATCAAGAAGAAGAAGCGCACGCAGTCCCGCCCGACTTCTCTGACCAGGTCGGACAGAGTGACGAATTCGCCCGCCCTCTTCGACATCGAAATCTGTGCCTTCCCCCTCACCAACCGCACCCATTGGACGATCAACACTTCCAGCCAGTCTTCCGGATAACCCATGGCCTTCATCGCCGCCTTCATTCTGGCAACGTGACCGTGGTGGTCGGGACCCCATATATCTATCACCTTGCCGAAGCCCCGCTCGAACTTGTTCCTGTGGTAGGCGATGTCCGTCAGGAAATAGGTGGGCTGCGCGGGCGCACTTACAGGCTCCGGCGAGCTCTTCCACAGCACCCTGTCCTGTTCGTCTCCGAGCTGGCTCGACTTGAGCCAGTTCGCTCCGTCCTTGTCGTACACGTACCCCGAGTTGTTCAGTCTCTCAAAGGTATCTCTGACGGACCCGGACGTGTGGAGCGAGCTCTCCCTGAACCAGCGGTCGTACTGCACACCGAAATCAGAGAGTTCTTTCTTCTGCGCCTCGTGCATCCGTTCCACTGCATAACGGGAGAAGGGGCCGGCCCCTGCCTCCCCTTCCCGCCCCAGCATCTCCTTGACTCTCTCCGGAGGTATCTCTCTTGCCAGGTCGATCAAGTACTCGCCGTGGTAGCCCTCGTCCGGAATCACTGCCTCACCCAACCCCGCGAGCTCGCGGACTCTGGCCTGGAGCGAAAGCCCAAGAAGATCCACCTGTCTGCCGGAATCGTTCACGTAGAACTCGCTCTGGGCCTCGTATCCACAGGCCCTGAGAAGCCTGACCAGGGAGTCGCCGACCGCCGCAGCGCGTGCGCTCACCACGTTCAGCGGACCCGTGGGATTGGCGCTCACGAACTCGACCTGCACCTTCTCGCCCGCTCCGAAATCAAAAGTCCCGAACCCCTCCGGCCCGCTCAGAATGCTGCGCAGATTCTCCCTGAGGTAGGCCTCGCTCAATCGCACGTTTACGAAGCCGGAGCCTGCGACGCTGACGCTGCCCAGCTCACCCAGCTCTGCGCCCAATTTGTCCGCCACCGCCTCCGCCAGACGAGTCGGAGGGACGCCCGTCACGTTGGACAGAAGCATCGCCACGTTTGTACTGAAGTCGCCGTGCTCCTTCGAGCGGGGCTCTTCGATGATCACTGGAGGAACACGTTCCTCCTCCACGCACCCCGTTTTGAGCACGGCCAGTCGCACTGCCGCGCGGAGAATGTCACTCACTGACTCTTTCAATTTTCGCGTCCCCCCACAATCTCTCCAGCATGTAGAATTCCCGCGTCTTATGATAAAAGATATGCACTACAACGTCCACGTAGTCAAGAAGCACCCACCTTCTGTGACTGTACCCTTCGATGTGCCACTTCTTCACGTCCTTCTCGGCCAGTCCCTTCTCTATGGCATCGGAGATCGCCCTCACGTGAACGTCGGACGAACCGCTGCAAACCACGAAGAAATCTGTGACCGCGGAAAGCTCTCGAAGATCGAGAATGACCACGTCCTCCGCCTTCTTGGAAAGTGCAAGCCTCGCCGCTTCCTTCGCCAATCGCGCAGATACCAACGGGTGTTCTCCTTTCACTCAGTGGGTCCGAGCACGAAGTCCGCCTCTCTCCCGCAGCTCGCGCACTTGCCTGCCTTGATGTTCCTGACCCGCACGGAATAGCCCAACCGCTCCACGAGGGTGCTGCCGCAAGAGGGACAGTTTGTGTCGCTGCCGTTCTTCGAATGAACGTTGCCCAAATAGCAATAGTAGAGCTCCTTCTTCCCGATCTCCAGCGCCCGCTGCAACGTCGATTCCGGAGTGGAGCCGGTCGCCATCTTGTGCTGAGGGAAGTAACGCGAGAAGTGAAGGGGCGTCTCCTTACCCAGCTCGGACGCGACCCAGTTCACAAGCTTGCCGATTTCCTCTTCGCCGTCGTTCTCCCCGGGAATAACCAGATTGGTGATCTCCACGTGGCAGTGCTCTTTGGCGATTCGACAGGTGCGGAGCACGGGGGCCAATGAGGCCTTGCAGAACCTCTTGTAGAAGGCATCGTCTATCGACTTGACGTCAACGTTGAGCGCGTCCACGAACCGGAGAAGCTCTCGCAGAGGCGCTTCTTCCACGTAGCCGTTGGTCACGAGCACGTTGACGAGTCCCGCTTCCCGGGCAAGCTTCGAGGAGTCCAGAACGTACTCGTACCATATCAGGGGCTCTGAGTAGGTATACGAGATGCCTATGGAGTTCCCGCGTCGACCGGTCTTCACCAACTCCTCGGGCGACAGGAACGACGTCGAGGATTCCGTCTGCGAGATCTCCCAGTTCTGGCAGTAAGGGCACCTGAAGTTACAGCCGTTGGGGCCCACGGAAAGAATCAAGCTTCCCGGACGGAAATGGTAAAGAGGCTTCTTCTCCACGGGATCCACCGCGGCTGAGACGATCTGTCCGTAGTTCCGCGCGTACAGCCTGCCCTGACTGTTGACCCTCCCCATGCATATCCCGGCCTGACCGTCCGACAGGACACAGTGGTGGGGACAGAGCTCGCACCGGACCTTGCCGGACTCCGCCTCACTCCAGTATCTTGCATCGTGCATAGAGCGTCACCCCTCCGGAAACACCGGAAACAGCCTTGAACGATCTGTCCCTCGAAACTACGCCTGGGAAATCGGGCGGGTGTCCTGTCGTTAGCAGCCGGGTCGCAACTCGAAGCATCGATCTATTGTCTTCTCTCCACGGTATAGTCAACTATGGAACAAAGAGACGAATAGCACGGAGAATCCTCGAAGGGTTTCATCGTGTTCTTGGCCTCCGAAGCGTGCGCAAGAGCGACCTGCCTCGCGTACGCGATTCCGTCGTATTCTCTTATGAGCGAAACAAGCTCCTCCCACCTGCCGTCCACAAGCCCGTCGGAGGAGAGAATATTCTGCATCTTGGCCTTGTCCATCGAGCCTGCATTCCTCAGGGCCGTGATCACGGGAAGGGTGAACTTGCCCCCTCTCACGTCGCTTGCGACGTCCTTTCCGAGATCGCTCTCGTGGCCGACGAAATCGAAGAGGTCATCCGTTATCTGAAAAGCAAGGCCGACTGAATGTCCGTAGCGCGAAAAGCGACTCTTCGTCCCGTCGTGAGAATCACCGAGAACCGCCCCGATTTCGCAGCAGGCGGAGATCAAAGACGCCGTCTTGTCGCCGATCATCGACATGTATTCTTCCTCGGTGATGCCAGTATCGTGACGCTTTTCGAGCTCCAGCATTTCTCCCACGCTCATCCGATGCGTCGCCTCGGCAAGGATCTCGATCACGTCGTACATCTTGTTCTCGACGAGGAGATGAAAGGCCTTGGAATACAGGAAGTCTCCCATCGCGATAGAAACGTCGTTGTCCCACAGCGAGTTGACAGTCGGAAAGCCCCTTCTCAATCGGCTCTTGTCAATCGAATCATCGTGGATCAGAGTGGCAGTGTGAATGATCTCCACGATCGTCGCGGCACGCACGGCACGGTCGGAAGGAGCGCCGTTGAGCTTGGCACTGAGAAGCAACAGAGTCGGGCGGAATCGCTTGCCGCGGGTCGAAAGAAGATGGTTCGCAACGTCTGTTATGAGCGGGAGGCGGGAGACAAGAGAGCCCCGGAGCTCAAGCTCAAGACTTTCCAGCTCATTCTCGATCTGACACTGAGTCTCGCTCAGTTCCATCAAGCTACCACCTGGAAGCGCAGGAAGAACGGCCGAACGCCGACACCGTGAGGGCAACGGCAAAACGCTATCATCGCCGGCGGACGGTGTCAAGCGAAAAGCCCCAGGCGCAACGTCACTTGCCGAGGGCGGCGACCGAGGGAGTGCCCCCGGAGAGGAATCTCTCTTCGAATTCTGCCAGCTCGACTGCCTGAGAGGCCGACAGGGTCTTGAGTGCGCTCGCAAGCGCGCTTACAGTTCTGGAATAGGCGGCCATCTGGCCTGCCGGCACTGGCGGGAGAGTCGGGGTGTTCAGCCTGAGCGGGTTGACGAACTTGCCTTTCTGCACCATGCGGAAGTCAAGATGAGGCCCCGTCGACAGACCGCTGGAGCCAACGTAACCGACGACCTGGCCCTGAGCGACCCTCGTGCCCCCGACGATGCCCTTCCCGAACCTCGAAAGATGCCCGTACGTTGTTGTGTAGGTAGGATTGTGCCTTACGCTCACGAACCTTCCGTAGCCACCCTTCCATCCCGCGTACGTCACGACACCGTCGCCGATGGTCACGACGGGAGTCCCATACCGTGCCGCATAGTCAACGCCGTGATGAGGCCTGTAGCGCTTGAGGATGGGATGATAACGACTGTTGGAGAAGTACGAACTTATCCTTCTATAGTTGAGTGGTGAACGCAGGAAGGCTCTGCGCAGGGACTTGCCCCCGGCATCGAAGTAGCCGCTCTTGCCGTCCTCCAGCGTGAACAGGAACGCCTGTCTGGAGATCTCGGCACCGTCGTAGCGCGCGGCCAGGATCTTCCCGTAGCCGGTCCTGTGCTCTCCTCTCGCGTACTCTTCTACCAGCAACGAGAATCGATCGCCTGCCCTCGGGTCCGTGAAGAAGTCAATGTCCCACGCGAACATGTCACTCAAGAGCATGGCAAGTTCCGCAGTCCCCCCGGATGCGCACACCGCGTCGTAAAGCGACAAGTCCACCCTTCCCTCGACCTTGCGCACAATCTTGGTGAGCGGGATATTCTCCTGGAAAATAGTCAGCCCCTCCTCGATAGGTTCCACTATGATGATTTCCCCAGGAGCCTTGAAATAGCGGAACTGCCTCATGGAGCCTTCCTCGTCCGTGACCAACTCGTAGGACTCACCGGGCAGAGATCTCCTGAGATCTATGACGTTTCCGAGTTCGGCCAGGAGTCCTGTGATTTGCTCCATGGGCAGGCTCTTCTTGAGAAGCGATGCGTGAAGCGACATCCCCGCCGTCAGAGTATCGAACTCCGAGCGCAATCCAGCGATCGAAGATAGTGAACTGGAGGTGGAATCCGACTGGTTATGCTGTCGGAGATCGTCCGTCTTCTTTCCCAGGCTCAAGAAAAGGGCAAAGGACGCCGTGCCGACTATTGCAGGCAGAAGGAGTCTCCTGCCCGCGCGAAGGAGACGGCTTGCTCGTCCGTGTCGCATGATACTCCTTCCCGGATGACAACCCCGGGCCATCCTATTCGCACGGCGGGGCACTGTCAACCCAAATCACACTATGCTTCTTCGTCACCGGCGGGAGACGAACCCTTCATTGCGCGAAGCCTCTCCAGGAGAGTCTCCCTTGTGTTGAGCGCGGGTTCGTCTAGAACGGCCTCAAGCAGTTCCCTGAGCACGGCACCCACCCGTTCTCCTGCACCCACGCCGAGCTCCGCCATTACGTCCGTGCCGTCGACGGCAAGGTCAGAAATGGAAAAGGCGCTGTCCTCCGCGAGAATGTCCTCGATGCGTCGCCTCATTTCCTCCAGATACCGCGGGAAGCCCTGCTTGAGACCGTTGCCGAGGAAGTCCGCTATTCGCAGGTCAAAGGCGTCCGCAAGCGCGTCATCACCGACGCGCTTCACGAATCTGCGCAGGGCTCCGTCACTCCACTCACTGTGGTAATCGAACATGTGATTGTCCACGAGCGCGACTACGCGGTCACGCTCTGCGTTACTGAACCTGAATCTCGTTAGAATCTCCGCGACCATCCGGGCCCCCGCGTGCTGGTGATTGTAGAAGGTCACACGCCCCTCTCGTTCTTCTCGTGTGGGCAGCTTTCCAAGGTCGTGCAGCAACCCGGCCAGTCTCACGAGGGGTTTCTCCGGAGGAACGGCGTCGCAGGTGAAGAGGCTGTGCCAATAGACGTCGTACGAGTGAAACTCATTCTGTGTTACACCGCGGCCTGCTGCAAGTTCGGGAAGAAAGAGCTGAAGCAAGCCGCTTCCGTACATTTGTTCAAAGGCAGTCGAGGGTCTCCGGCAAGAGAGAATCTTCATCATCTCGTCTCTCACTCTCTCCATCGACACCAGGACGACTCTGTCCAGGACGGCGCCGATCGCCCGGAACGTCTCCGGAGCAATCTCGAACCCAAGCTGACCGGCAAAACGAATCGCCCTCAGGGGCCGAAGGCCGTCTTCCCGAAATCGCGCAACCGGGTCTCCGACCGTTCTGATCCGCGCCTCTCGCATATCGGCAAGTCCCTCGTGAGGACACACAATCACGCCGCCGAGAGGTTCGTACGCAATGGCGTTCACGGTGAAATCCCGTCTGACCAGGTCGTCGACGATGTCAGTCGCGAAGAAGACCTCCTCGGGATGTCTTGCGTCGAGATACTTCCCGTCTCTTCTGAACGTGGTCACTTCGCAGGAACAGTCGTCCATGAGGACCGTGACCGTGCCGTGCGCAATGCCGGTCGGGGCTGTCTTGGTGAAGATGCGCTGAACCTCGGCGGGCGGCGCGTCAGTGGTGACGTCCCAGTCCTTGACGGGCCTCTCAAGGAGCAAGTCGCGCACGCTGCCGCCCACGACGTAGGCCTTGAACCCATTCGACCTCAAAGCATTCAGTATTCCGAGGATGCCCAGGGGAGCTCGTGAAGCGAATCTCTCCTCGAGCAGTTTCGTGCAACTCTCGTAGGAGAAGTCCTCCTTGCGTTTCTTCTTCAACGCCGAAACCGCCTTTCGGGGACGAATCTATCTCAAGCCGAACAATAAGGCAACAAGGGCCACGAACGCGGCCGGGAAAATCATCAGAAGGTAGACGCCTCCGAGCCTGGCTTCGAAGTACTGGTGAGTGAGAACGAGGCAGAGGTGCACGGGACTCAAGAGCACCCCGAGGAACCCTCCGGCGTACGCCACGGCCGCGTGCGGAAGTCGCGCCGAGGACGCGTTCAGGAACGGCAGGATGACCGGGAAGGCCACGCCGACGAAAGCCTGGGTGATGCCGGTGAGGAGCCCGACAACCATTGGCACGAGAAATAGAACCAGTACGCCGGGAAAGTGCAAGGAACCGAGCAGCCCCGGAAGTACGTGCACAACGCCGCCTCTTTCCATCACTTCCTTAAACGCCATTACTCCCAGAATAACCGAGATCGTCGAGAGTGAAAACGAGCGCCGGCCGAGGAGAAGCATCTGCCGAACGCCCGTTTTCTCCAGCAGCCCGATGATTAGGATCGTCGATACGATTACAGCCAACAGGTCGGCCTTGAAGACCAGAACCAGTACTATGACGAAGGCAAAGGGCCAGAGCCCCATGAAAAGGTCAGCGAAATCCCGGACCCTCGGGCGCTCCCTTCGCTCACCTGCGTCGACCTTCTTGATCTTCCAAAACACCACCAGGGCGCCCGAGACTATCGCGGCTCCGGAGAGAGGGGCCTGCGCGATCACAAGTTTCTCTATCGGGATGCCGAGTATGGCCGACGCAACGACGACGCCCGGATAGAGCGGAAGAACGTATTCCCAGACGTGCCTGAACCAGTAGTTTATGAACGTCTTTTCCTCAGCGCTCACGCCGGAATCGCCGCTAATGCTGTTTACAAGCGGGGCCGACCACATTGCGCCGCCGGGCATAGGCAGGAGCCCACCGAATGCAGGGATGAGGCACATGTTTACTCTTCTGTCCGAAATCAACTTCTGCAGGGCCCTGGTGAATCTCTCCAGGTACCCGTGGTGAGAAGCGACCTCGGCCAGGAACATGATGAGGATAATCGCAAGAAGGAGATGGACGGTCGGACCCTTGATGCACGATGACGCGAGCGTGGTCAGCACGCGAGGTAATCCGAGTCCCGCGCACAGTCCGGTCAGCGCCCCTCCAGCGAAGAGAGACAGACCGAGGTCGAACTTCAGCCGAAGGAGGACGATTATCAAAACCACCGACCCGGCCAGGCCGCACACTGCCCCCGGGGTCGAACAAGCACTCTCCAAATCGGGCACCCTTCAGGTGAGAGACGAAAACTCTCAGCGGACAGCCGGAGGTAGATTGGGCGTCCCGCCGCTGTCTGCTCTGCCGCAGTCCACGGCGACCCTCCCAAGCACGAGCCGCAGAAAGAGAATCCGGCCGACCGACACCGCCGGCAGGGCGAGAACCACCCCCACAAAGCCGGCCAGCTTCGCGCCCACCATCACGGACAGAATGATCGTGAGCGGGTGAAGCCTCATCCGTGCCGCCATGACGCGGGGGGTCACTACGTATGACAGGAACTGGTTGAGGCCGGCGTACACCAAAAAGCCCTCAAGCGACAGCCACGGCGACTGCGACAGGCCCACCGTGGCCACGACCACCGACGTCACTATGAATCCGACGAAAGGCACGGCCTCGCATGCACCGGCCACCAGCCCCAGCACGAGCGGATGGGGCAACCCCAGGAGCACAAAACCGCTCGTCGCGAGCCCGGCCATGACGAAACACACGACGGCGAGCCCACGCACGTATGACGAAAGTGCGTTGTC
>JAZDPI010000123.1:0-6989 GCA_043797775.1 Candidatus Eiseniibacteriota bacterium | reverse complement strand
CACGAGATCGGCTGCCGCGTGCGAAGTAAGGGCCTCGCGCGCATACTCTCAGACGTTTTCGAGCTCGACTGGAGCCTCGCGGAAGACGTGGTGTGTGGGCCTTCGGAGGCAAAGGCTCCGGTGAATGCCGTGTCTGAGTCTGCCTCTGCTGGAAGCGAAGCAACGGCGGAGCCTCCGACACCGGCGATAGAGACAGCGCGTCCAGCGCCGGCAGAACCTCCGTCAGAGGCGTCAGAAGCGACGCGTCCGAAGCTGGCCCCCCACCCGAAAACCGCCGGCTTCGCACTCAAGCAGTATGAGCTTCCTCTGACCGGCATTGCCCGGGCCGCGGGCACGGGTAGGCCCGACACCTTTGAAGTCTGGCCCGTGTACAGCCCGAGCGGCCTTATTCCGGACGAACGCCTCTGGGACGAGCCGCGGCTGGTGTCACTCATCGACGGTGCTCGCAGCGAAGTCGTTGTACAGCTTCTTAGCTATTCCTGCCTGGACAACAACGAATACTACGACGTCCTCGACGCGGCTTTGCGACGGGCCGCCGCCCGCCGCGTTTCCGTGAAGCTCCTCGTGTCCGACTGGTCCAAGTCGCACCCCGCCGTGGATTGCCTGAAGAGCCTTGAGGTTCTGCCCAACATAGAGGTCAGGCTGAGCACGATACCCGAGTGGTCCGGGGGGTTTGTTCCGTACTCGCGCGTGGAGCACTGCAAGTACATGGTAGTAGACGGGAAAGCGTGCTGGATAGGAACGAGCAACTGGGCCAGGAGCTACTTCCACACGTGCAGAAACGTCGGGCTCATCATCGCCGGCAAGTCAATAAGCGAGACCCTGCGACAGGTCTTCCAGAAGAGCTGGGATAGTAAGTATGCATACCCCGTGAGGCCGGAGCTTGAATACGCGCCGCCCAAGCGGGACGGGTAAACAGGTGCCGCGCATCTACCCTGTTGACATGACTGCAATCTTGTGCTACAGTAGAAGCTGGCAAAGCGTAGCATTTCCCTCTTGAGAAGGCTCTTCCGGTATTGCGGGGAGAGATAGTACATCCTGTTGAGGCAGCCTTCCCCGGTTGCGTCCTGAGCCGACGCCAGGAGGTCGCTCATGGAAGCGTGCAAGCACGGGATGTGCAGGCGAGAGATCGTACCTCCGGCTTTCCCCAGCACAGAGTCCGCCGCCGGTGTCGTCACCCTGCTTCTGATTTGCGTCTTCGCGGGTGCGTCGCCCGCCTTCTGCGAGGCCGAAGCCTCCCCGCATTATAACGGAGCCCCACTGCTTCATACCGAAGTTTCCTGGCGTGGTGCCGACTCCCTTTCGCTTCATACGGGAGCCCCACTACTCGATACCAAAGCGTCCCAGGTTGTTCTGGCCTCGGACACGGTGGACTGCAATGAGGCCAGGCTCGCCGTGGAGCTGCCCGGCGGCCTCGAGCCCGAGAAGATTGCCGTGCCGCTAGAGCATTCCCTGGTGCAATCACCGCTCGCAGCCCCGCCGGAGCTCGGTCCGGCGTTTTCGATCGGTGGTATCACTACTTACACCCCCTACGATATTGACGAACGCGAACCCGCGATAGCCTTCGATGGGACCAATTACCTCGTTGTGTGGGAGACGACGTCGGACATTCTCGGTGTCAGGGTCACCCCTTCCGGCACGGTACTGGATGCAGATCCCATCCCGGTGTCCCAGGCAGCCAGCAAGCAGTTCGACGCCGACGTCGCCTTTGACGGCACTAACTACCTGGTTGTGTGGGTAGACAATCGCAGCGGCAACTATGACATATACGCCGCCCGGGTGACGACTGCCGGAGAAATTCTCGACTCCTGCGGTTTCGTCGTGTGCGCACTTTCCAGTGGTCAGGAGTGGCCTGCCGTGGCTTTTGACGGCACTGACTACTTAGTGGCATGGAGCGATTATCGCAACGTCAACTGGGATGTCTATGGTGCAAGGGTCGCTCCATCCGGGGTTGTGCTGGACCCAGGCGGCGTGCCGATTTCCACGACTTCCGGCTCTCAACGTTATCCGGCAATAGCTTTCTGCGGCGGTAACTACCTGGTCGCCTGGCAGGACACACGCGCTGGTGGTAAGTACCAGGTCTATGGTGCCCGCGTGAGCACCGCGGGAGCCGTGCTCGATCCTGGTGGCATTCCCATCGCTCAAACGAGCGGAGACAAATATTGGATCGATATCGCATCCGACGGCGTGAACTACTTTGTGGTCTGGGAGGACTATCGGAGCGGAACGAGCTGGGACGTTTACGGCGCCCGCGTTGATGCAGCGGGCACGGTTCTCGAGCCGGACGGCTTCGCCATATCTGCGAGAAGCAGCCACGAATGGGGTCCGACCGTGGCGTTCGACGGAACGAATTACATGGTCGCCTGGCCTGACGGGCGGATCAATTTCAGTGATATTTTCGCCTCGCGCGTCAGCACGGGAGGAGCCGTCCTTGACCCGGATGGAATCGCTATTTCCAGTCTTGTCGTGACGCAATCGTGGCCGGCCCTTGCCTTCGATGATACCAACTACTTCCTGGTCTGGCAGGACATGCGGAGCGGGTCGGACTACGACATCTATGGAACTCCGCTCACTCCGGAGGGAATCTCCATTGTGCCCGACGGCGCTGTGATGGCGGCGGAGCTCGGGTATAGAGCCGTCAGCGCTGCTGATCAAAACTACTCTGCCGTTGCCTCAGACGGCACTGATTATTTGACTGTGTGGATGGATCCGAGGCCGGCCGCGTGGGAGATCTATGGCGCGAAAGTGACCTCGGCGGGAGCCGTAGGCGAGTCGGTGATGCCAATTTCGACCGCGGCCAACGAGCAGTCGTATCCGGCCCTAGCCTTCGGCGGCGGGCAGTATTTCACCGTGTGGCAGGACAGGCGTTCTGGCGTTGCCTACGATATCTACGGTGCGCGTGTCAGCGCCGTGGGAACAGTAATCGACCCCTCCGGTATTGCGATATCCCTCGCTGCCGACGAACAGTACTGGCCTGCAGTCGCCTTTGACGGAACCAACTACCTGGTTGTCTGGCAGGACAAGCGGGCGGGCGCCGCTTACGACATATACGGTGCGCGCGTCAGCGCGTCGGGGGTCGTGCTTGATCCCGAGGGTTTCGTGATCTCGTCGGCCGTCGGAGATCAGTACTGGCCTGCAGTCGCCTTCGATGGCGCCAACTACCTTGTCGTGTGGGCGGATGCCCGGAGTGATGCGGATTGGGACATCTACGGCGCACGAGTGAGCCCGTCGGCCAACGTGCTGGAGTCAGACGGAATCCCCATTTCCACGGCAGAGGGCAGCCAGTTCCTCCCGGCCGTCGCCTTCGGCTGGACGAGCTACATGGTTGTTTGGGCGGATAAGCGAATAGGTTACTGGGACATCTATGCTTCGAGGGTGAGCCCTGATGGAGTCGTGTTTGACCCCCAGGGACTGGCTGTGTCCACGGAAGTCAACGACCAGTACTGGCCGGCAATCGCGTTCGACAAGACGAAGTACATGGTCGTCTGGCAGGACAACCGTGATGGCACACAATATTGGGATATTTGTGGAACCCAGCTCGCGCACTCGGGCGTAGTCGTCTACCCCGAGGGCTTTCGCATTTCGACGGGCTTCTGTCTCGAGAAGTATCCGGCCGTGGCGAGCGGCGCTCCCAGCTCACTTCTGATCACGTATCAGAATCTGGAGCAATCGGGAATCTGCGGCACATACATCATATGGGGCAACATTTGGACGGGACCGCCGACGTCCGTGGTCTTCTCCTCAGTGTCTGCGAGCGGGAGGGGAGGCAGGGTGGTTTTGTCCTGGGAGCTGTTTGCCCCCGTGCCGGCGTCCAGCCTATTCGTCCTGCGGTCCGAGTCTCTCGACGGCGAGTACGCGAGCCTCGACGCGCCGGTGGGTCGCGGGCACGGCGCCACCTATTCATGCACGGACTACCAAGTGACACCCGGCAGGACTTACTACTACAAAATCGGACTTTTGGGAACCGCCGCGGATGACGCCTACGGCCCCGTTGAAGTCTATGTAGAGAGCCCCGGCGTCGTCTTGATTGTGCAGCGGAGCTTCCCGAACCCCTTTAATCCCGCGTGCACGATACACGTCGAGCTCTTGAAGCCGTGCCGTTTCACCGTCAGGATATTCGATGCCTCGGGCGGCCTGGTGAGGACGCTTGCTGACGGGGCGAGGGAGTCGGGGGCCTACGCGGAAACGTGGAATGGGAGAGACGATGGAGGCCGAGACCTTCCGTCTGGAGTCTATTTGTGTAGAGTTGAAGCAGACGAGCTGTCCGTTGCAAGGAAGATCGTGTTGTTGAGGTGACACAGGCATGAAGAGACGATTTGTGATCTCGATGCTCCTTCTGATCATTTTGCTTTTCGTGCGCGCGGGTGCCTCCGTGGCCAAAGAGCTATTTCCGCGCGTCCCCACGATTGCCGAGCCGCGCACCCCGAGGGGAGCCGTCCGCGGAGTGTTCGGCGTCACGGAGATGCAACCGGACACCTTCTACTACGGCGGGACAATCGTCGGAGGAGGAGGCGTACCATACGCGGCCGCGCCGACTCAGGCCGGTTGGGCAAACCGCAAAATGTGGAGCTGGAGTCCGACGGGCTTCGCGGGGACGCCTCACAGCGGGCTCAACATGGACGGATGGACGGGATTCGACAACACCATTCAGCCGGAGAGCTACTTTCGGGTGATGGACAACGTTGCCCTTGGCGCTTCCTGCGTGATCTCGGGAGCCAAGTCTTTGGTGTGTGCGGCCACGAACGCCGAGTGCCAAACGCTCTGCTACTACGATATCACCGGTGCCGGCTACGGTAACAACTGGACGCAGGACGTGGTGACGGGTTCGTATGCTTACATCGTGGGTCAGCAGATAACGCTGACGTACAATTACCGGAACGAGACCGAGCCCGGTTATGACAGTAGCTATGTGATGGTGCAGATTCAGGACGCGGGCGTATGGGTGGATCACACAGTGCTGGCGGTGTATGAGGGTCCGACGAGCGGAAGCGCTCTCATTGATCTGGACTCTTATCTGCCTGTCGTGAATTGTAACTTCCGTATCAAGTTCTACGTCGTATCGGATGGTGGAGCCTCAGACGAAGACGGCTGGCACGTAACCACCTGCGGCGCCTTCGTGCTGGACGACTATGCCCTGAGTGGAAGTGTAACGGACACACAGACCTTCGAGACGGTCGCCGTAGGCGGTCTCCCTGCCGGGTGGCAGAGAGCGCCCGCGGCCTGCGGGGTCTTCGCCAGGACCGCGCACTTGAACGATCTTGCCGTTCCAATAACTTTGGACCCGTGCGTCAGCGCGAATCCCGGCATGTGTGAAATCGCCGACAGCGTGATGATTCTAGCCGATCCGAGCAATCCCGGCTGTCCGCATCCGCTCTGCCAGAACAACTACATCGTGTCGCCGATCGCGGACTTCGCGTCTCATCCGGGCATGCCCGGCAAGCTGTGGCAGGCCGAGCTGTTCCTCAACCTGCCACTGAACGACCACGTCTTCTACTACTGGCAGGTGAGGTGCAAGCCGGGGTGCGAATCCGGTGGCTGGAGCCCCTGGTTGACCGACAACTACGTTTACTACAGTTCCGCCGGCATCCAGTGCGCAGTGGTGTCGATAGATGTGTCGGCACTCGTGTCGCCAGAGGCGGAGCAGGCGCAGATGTCGTTCGGAGTAATCAACTACTGCGACGAGGATCCCTGGCAGCTTGGTTGCTCGCACACCTGCAACGCGACACCGTACTTTGACAACGCCACTCTTGCCACGTACGGTTCTGCCAGCGCGCCCTACTTGAGCATGAGGGAATACGACTATTGGCAGGACCACTTCGCAGAGGATGGGACTCTAAATCCGACCTCCACGGCGGACACGAGGACGCCCAGATATCTGAGTAATCTGATTCCTCCGATTTTCGGCGACACGCTTGTCTGTCGTGGCGGTGCAGCCGACATCCAGGTGTACTTCGTCTTTCGGGTGGCAAGAGTGGGGGCGCAACAGCCCACGACGTCTTCGTTCTTCACCCAGTGGTTTCCGTGTGTGGTGGACGGATGGTGGTACGAAGCCAGGATGGACACCGCCGAGGTCACAAATGCATCCGGCATCGGAACCTCTCCTGTTCCCGGCGAGTGGATGTGTACGTTCCACGAAGAGGATCTCGTCAGAGTCGCCTTCGGCCTTGATGAGGGCGCCGAGATTCTCCCGAACAACCTCTTCACGCCGGGCACGAGAATAGAGTACTTCCTCAAGGCGAGGTACTCCAACTCGCCGCTCTGGTTCTTTCTTCCCGACACGACGGGAGGCAACTGCGAGGAATTCGAGATTCTTCCAGGAATGCGAGGCACTTCTTATGGCAGCCTCTCGTGGCCCTGCTTGATCGTGGTTAATAACTTCGGGCACAGGGGCAACTGGAACGAGCGAAACACAGACAGGATCTCACGGCACCTCAAAGCCAACGGCTTCGATTTCGACGTGTACAACAAGCTTGCGCCGGCGAGTGATTTGAGGAACGGCATCGGTCGCTGGAACGCCAACGCCGGTCAGGCCGGTGGACCCGGCACACCCAAGTACTGCTGGGGGCCTGGTGCCACGCTGACACAGTTCATCGCCTACACCCACTGCTTCATGAACACGGGTAACGTTTACGGTTACTGCATCTATGCGCAGGACGTGGACGTTATTCAGAAGTGGTTGGTGTGGTACAGCAGGGAGACACTGCGGAGGTTCTTCTGGTTGAGCGGTGACAGGGCTGCGCAGGAGCTCAACAGAAGGCCTCCGTGGGGCAGGACGTTCCTCAACACGGTCATGTGCGCTACGTACCTGTTCCCGAGCTACGCGGCTCAGCGTGGTGACTACACGTACTGCTTGCAGATGAACGGTATGGCGGGTGGTAGGCTGGTGGCGCAGGTCCCTGGCGAGCTCTACTACGTGCGCCAGAACGGATGCCGCAGACTGCTCAACATCATCGGTCTCTCCACGGCGACCGGCTGCAGTGCCATTGGCG
>JAZDPI010000114.1:0-9353 GCA_043797775.1 Candidatus Eiseniibacteriota bacterium | reverse complement strand
CTCCCCCGCTGAAACCCCAACGGGTATCTTCACCGCATATTTCTTCAATCTTCGCCCCGCACCCCTTCCCGCACAGACAGGGCACGGGTCCCCCATGATAACCCCCCTGCCGAGGCATCTGGGACAGGGACGGCTCACGGCGAAGCCTCCCTGAGAGAAGGACACGCTCCCTCTGCCTCCGCACTGAGGGCAGGGAGTTGTCTTTGAGCCCGGACGTGCCCCCGTTCCCGAGCAAGCCTGGCACGCATCGTCCTTCGAGACGGAGAAGGTGGTTTTGCCCCCGGTGGTGGCCAGTTCGAACGGAATCTCCAGATCGACGGCTATGTCGTCCCCTGTCTGCGGGCCGTAGCCCTCGGCCCTCACACCGGACCCAAAAAGCCTGCTGAAAATGTCGCCAAGCCCACCGAATCCACCGAGGTCTTCGTAGGAAAAAGTGGCACCTCTGCCGCCACCGGCCCCCGAGAAAATGTCCCTCAGATCGAACCCCTCAGAACCTCCTCCACCGGAGAAGGCCCTGCTCCCAAACTTCCTCATTTGATCGTACTGGGCTCGCTTCTGCGGATCGGCCAGGACTTCGTGGGATTCGGAAATCTCTTTAAATCTCTCTTCGGCGGACTTGTTCCCGGGATTGGCGTCGGGGTGGTACTTCTTCGCGAGGGCTCTGTAAGCCTTCTTTATCTCAGCAGCAGATGCACTCTCGCCGACCCCGAGTATTTCATAGTAGTCTTTTCGTGTTTGAGGCATGTCTACTCATCACCTGAGTCTGCCCGGATCTGCCTCACCTCTACCCTACTCGGCCTTATGACTTTGCCCTTGAAACGATAACCTTTGGACAGGTCTCTGACTATCTCACCGTCGCAACCCTCGTCACTTCTCGTTACCATGACTGCCTCATGGAGATTGGGGTCGAACATCTCACCCTTGCATTCGATCTGCTCCAGACCCTCTCCCTGAAGCGTAGACCTGAGCTTGTCGTAAATCAGTTTCACTCCCTTGAGGGCCTCGTCGTCGTCGCAGCCCGGGCCCAGATTCTCCAGGGCCCTCTCGAGATCGTCCACGACAGGCAGCAGCCGGCAAATGAGCTCGGTCTTGCCGTAATCGTACGACTCGGACAGCTCGCGCTGCACTCTCTTTCTGTAGTTCGCGAATTCCGCCTGGACTCTCTGCAAATGGTCCAGATACTCCTGCACGAGGTTCTTCTCCTCAGCTCTATCCGTGTCGGCGGCCGGCCGGCAGCTCTGCCCAGCCGGCTCACCGCTGTCGTCGCTTTCCAGAGTTATCTCTATTTCTCCTGCAGGTTGAGCCTCCTGCTCTGCGCCTGCGCGGGCTCTCTTCCTCTTGACCATTCAGTCTACCTCTGTGGCCTCGCACCACGTTCGTTCTTATGCCTTCTCGTCGGACTCCCCCTGTGATTCCTTCTCCGATGCCTTATCCGATTTTTTCCCCGATTCCTTCTGAGATTCCTTCTTGTCTTTCTCCGCCTCGTCCACGTAGTTCATCCTGAGCTCCGTGAGTGTCCTCTTGAGGGTTTGGGCTTCGCCGTCGCTCAAGTTGCCCTTCGTCTTGTGCTCAAGCATGCTCAGCATGTCTATGGTGAAACGAGCCTGGTCAAGATCCCGTTCGATCTTCTGCGAGATGGGATTCACAATCTTCCCCAGCGCAACCATCGCCGTCGAGTGAAGATTGATGACAAGCCCGACGAAGAGTACTTCGTTCACAGTCTGTTCTCTCTCGTCCATGCCATCCTCCGTTCAGAAAGGGCAGAGAACTTGCCCGTTGCTTCGCGTGTTACTCCACGACCTCGAAGTCGGCGTCCACTGCGTCGCCCTCCTTTGGTCCCTTGGAGGGTCCCTGCGGGCCCGCTTGTCCCTGAGAGAAGTCCGCACCCGCTTGAGGCCCGGCCTGCTGCGAAGCCTTCGAGTACATCTGGCCCGCGGCGTCGTGCCAGACCTGCGTCAAGGCATCGGCGGCGGATTTGATCTCGTCCGGGTTGTCCGCCTTGAGTGCTTCTCTCACTCTCGAGACAGCCGCCTCGACTTTGGCCTTAGTGTCAGGGTCCATGCTCGCGCCCATCTGCTTGAGATTCTTCTCGGTCTCATACGCGAGCTGGTCTGCGCGGTTCTTCACGTCGATCGATTCCCTTTTCTTCCTGTCCTCGACGCCGTGTACCTCGGCGTCCTTGACCATCTTCTTGATCTCCTCCTCCACAAGACCGCTCGAGGCTTCTATCCTGATGCTCTGCTCGCGGCCCGTGGCCTTGTCCTTCGCGGAGACGTTCAGGATACCGTTTGCATCGATGTCGAAGGTCACCTCGATCTGCGGGATGCCCCTCGGTGCGGGAGGAATACCGGTAAGCTGGAAGCGACCGATCGTCTTGTTGTCTACCGCCATCTGCCTCTCGCCCTGAAGAACGTGGATCTCCACGGTCGTCTGATTATCCGCGGCCGTGGTGAATGTCTCACTCTTCTTCGTCGGAATCGTCGTGTTCCTGTCGATGAGCTTCGTGCAGACACCTCCGAGAGTCTCGATTCCCAAAGAGAGCGGCGTGACGTCGAGAAGCAGAACGTCCTTCACTTCGCCCGCAAGGACCCCACCCTGAATCGCAGCACCCACGGCCACGACCTCGTCAGGATTCACTCCCTTGTGAGGATCCTTCCCGAAGAGCTCCTTCACGAGCTGCTGGACTTTCGGCATTCGGGTTTGCCCGCCGACCAGAATGACCTCGTCGATTTCACCGGGCTTCAGATTCGCGTCGGCTAGAGCCTTTTTGCAGGGCTCCACCGTGCGTTGAACGAGATCGTCTACCAACTGTTCCAACTTCGCTCTGGTCAGCGATATGTTGAGGTGCTTGGGACCCGACTGGTCGGCCGTGATGAACGGAAGGTTGACCTCGGCCTGAAGCGTCGTCGAGAGCTCGCACTTCGCTTTCTCCGCCGCCTCTTTGAGTCTCTGCAGAGCCATGGGGTCCTTTCTCAAATCAATGCCTTCCTGCTTCTTGAATTCATCCGCCAGCCAGTCCATGACTCTCTGGTCAAAGTCGTCTCCACCGAGGTGAGTGTCACCGTTCGTGGCCTTCACCTCGAAAACACCGTCGCCCAGCTCCAGGATGGAAATATCAAAGGTGCCGCCTCCCAGGTCGTATACGGCGATCTTCTCGTCTTTCTTTTTGTCAAGCCCGTAAGCCAGAGAGGCAGCTGTAGGTTCGTTGATGATTCTCTTGACGTCAAGTCCGGCGATTCTGCCGGCGTCCTTCGTCGCCTGCCTCTGACTGTCATTGAAGTAGGCGGGAACCGTGATGACGGCTTCGGTGATCTTCTCGCCCAGATACTCCTCAGCGGTCTGTCTCATCTTCTGGAGTATCATTGCAGAAATCTCGGGGGGCGAGTATTCCGTGCCGGCCGCGTTCACCGTCGCCAGGTCATTGCGTCCCCTGGCGACTTCGTACGGCACTTCTGCCATCTCAGAAGCCACTTCATCATACTTGCGTCCCATGAATCTCTTGATCGAGTAGACTGTGTTCTTGGGATTGGTGATGGCCTGTCGCTTGGCAACAAGCCCCACGAGCCTCTCCCCTGTCTTGGTAAACGCGACCACGGACGGGGTGGTTCTGCCCCCCTCAGCGTTCGCAATCACGACTGCTTCCCCACCCTCCATGACCGCCACACAGGAGTTGGTCGTGCCCAGATCGATTCCAATTATCTTTCCCATCTTAGTATCCTCTCTTTCAGCTGCAACAGGTTCCGTATTTCAAAGATTGAAGTTTCACTGATCACTAGAGCAATGGCCGTGCCACTGGTACCCCAATCAGGCCGGAGGGCTAATTCCATCAGTCACAATAAATTAATGCGACGAGGGTTCGAGGTTTCCGGAAGACACGAACCAGGCCCGAGAGAAATGTTTCAAAATGAGACGCTCTACGCATTTCATTTTGAAACACGTGCAAGACCAAACTCCTTCATCTTTCTCCAGAGGGTGGAGCGAGAGATGCCCAGAGAGGCAGCGGCCTTGGAGACGTTTCCTTCGAAGCGGGCGAGAACCGCTCTGATGTGCTCTTGCTCCACCTGCCTCAGCGTCCAGCTCGTCGCGTAGCCGGCCAGGGCTTCTTCGGGAGCCTTGAGCATCCTTGCCTGAGTCATCTCGGAAGGGAGTTCCTTTTCCGTGATGATCTCCCCCTCGGACAGAACCACCGCTCTTTCTACGGCGTTCTCGAGTTCTCGCACGTTCCCGGGATAGTCGTGCCGAAGGAGAAAGAGCTGGGCGGGCTCGGAGAATCCTGTCACGCGCTTGCCGGTTCGTCGCGAGTGGCGCTCAAGGAAGTAGCGCGCGAGCAGAGGTATGTCTTCCCGTCGCTCTCTCAGCGGAGGAAGGTCGATGCGAAAGACGTTGAGGCGATAATAGAGGTCTTCTCTCAGCTGTCCGACGTCGAGGGCCTTCCTCACGTCCACGTTGGTCGCCGCGATGAGCCTCACGTCGACCCTTATCGACGTGGCGTCCCCTATCCTCCTTATCTCCCTGTCCTGAAGAGCCCTGAGGAGCTTACCCTGAATCGCCGGCGGCATCTCGGCCACCTCGTCGAGGAAAAGCGTGCCGCCGTCTGCCTGCTCAAAGAGTCCTCTCTTTGTGCCCGCGGCGCCGGTAAAGGCACCCCTCACGTAGCCGAACAGCTCGCTCTCGAAGAGTGTCTCGGGGACGGCCGCGCAGTTGACCGGAACGAAGGCCTTCGAGGCGCGCGGACTCTCGTAGTGGATGGCTCTGGCAACCAGCTCCTTCCCGGTCCCGCTCTCTCCGGTAATGAGCACAGTGCTGTCCGTGGAGGCAATCTTCGCCATGAGCTTCAGAAGCCTTCTCATCTTCGAGGATCGGCCCAGGATCCCCTGGAGCATCTCGTACTCGGCAGCAGCAGGCTCTTTGCCGGCTCCCGGCTCAAAGCTCTTTGTCGCGTCCATTCGCGTCCTTTCAGCCCTAGACAGCCACACACACAGGGCGGTGTTTCATCTTGCAACAGTCAATCCTATCTGGGAAGCCGCGCCGCGTCAAGTGCGACAAAACGAAAAGGGCCCGCCCCTTGGGAGGCAGGCCCATCACGTGCACCTGTTCGAAGGTCAGAACATGAATCCGACGCCGATGGTGGCCGTCACGTACTGAGTGGCTTCGTCCTCTGTGAGAATGTGGTGCAGACGCACTCCCACATCGAGCAGCGTCGTCTCGGCAACGGGGAACTTCACTCCGCCGCCGGCGTTGAACCCGAAATCACTCTCGGTATCGCTGATGCTCACCCCGGACAACTTGTACTCAATCTTCTCGGAGTACATTCCGACTCCACCCTTGACGTAGGGAATCAGCTTTCCGCCAGTGGGGAAGCCGGCCATGAAGTTGAGACTGACCGGCATCAACTGGAACGTCCAGTCCTCATCGTCTGTGCAGGTATGCTTGTTCCAGCCGACTGCCAGCTCGAGAGCGTACTGCTCGGTGAACATGTAGCACGCGTTCGCGCCGACGGTGATAGCGCCGTCGAAGCCGTCACCAAAGTCGCCCATGGGCATCGCGTACCCGGCGTCGAAGCCGAATCCCCACTTCGCGCCGCCCATCTCACCCTGAACCAGGGCGGACGTGAAGCCCAGGCAAATCAACAACGGAAGCGATAACAAGACTACGCGCTTTTTCATCTCCAATCCTCCTCGAAAACAAAACGTGTCACGGTTGAAAAAGAGAACTTACGTCTTGCGTTCACCTCCTTCCATGCTCAGGCTCTTCAAACCGTCTGCCGGCGCCTGGCCGCGCTCAGCTGATTTCCATTGCTGAATCTGCTATATCAGATTCGCTCGCGCGAGACCAGCACAAAATGCAGCAGTTCGTACCGTTCTCCTTTCTACCTTGAGTAGTCTATGAGTTCAACATCTTTTTCGAGGTTCAGCTCAAACAGTGAATCCTCGAGCTTCGGGTTTGTTTTGATCTGGGAAAGCCGCATCCGCACGACGTCGCCGCTGCTCTCTTCGATCTCAATGTCGCGCGGCAAGAGAAGGCTCGTGTCTATCCCGATGACGAGTCTCTTCACTCCTCCCGCGTCCGCCTTCTCAAGGGGCGTCAGCTCCACGTACCGAAACCGGGCGTCTCGCGGTGAGCCGGGCGCTATTCTGAACCTCTTCTCCACGTTGCTGAACGCCTCCCAGAAAAGGAAGAGGCTCTGTTCGTCGGGGCTCTCCTCCATGTCGAATCTCTGGACCTGTTTGAGAGAAGGGACGTAGATCATCACGACGGAGTCATTGACTATGAGCTTCTGAGGCTCCGGCTTGGCGTAGTCAAGAAGGATTTTCCTCGGCTTGCGGAGGTAGAGCCGTCCGCTTGCCCGGAGCTTCTGGCCGGTGAGGCTGATTTCCCTCGTCTGCTCGAAAGAGGCGCTCAGCGATTCGAGGGAGGAAAGCCGTTTGTCAACGCGGGCAACGAGTTCATGCAGGGCGCTCCGCTGTGCAAGGCCGAGCAAAGGGATGGCGAAGGCCACGAGAAAGAGAGTGGTCACGACAACGTAGATCGCCTTTGCACGAAAACTCAAGCTCATACTCTACCCGAAGGCAACACCGCAGCTTCCTTCCTGCGGGTCCTTCTTGTCCTTCCTGGCGCCCTCAAGCTCTCTGGAGAACCTGCGTTCTATCATCTCCCTGAAAGTGGGACCCGAGTTGTAGGTGCAGAACGGATACATCATGCCGTTGGGAGCGGCGTAATGAACGACACAGCGCCTCACTCTGTCGACGTCGTAGTTGTAGGCGTCCATGAAATGCATGCCTGCCACGAGGAGCGTCTTGTACGTCTTCTCGTCTCCCCCACCCTGCCGCCTTCCAAGCCTCTTGTCCATCAAACCCTGCAGCGTCATCAAGAACATCGGAAACGTGAGCCCCGCCGGAGCCTTGGCCTCTCTGAAATGCTTCTTTATCGAATTGAAGGCCTTCATGCGCGCGAAGGACTGAAAACGCGATTTCGGGACTGTGCGGCTGAACCTGTCAAGATCCAGGAACATGGACTCGACGTCAATGAAGTGCGGGGCGGCCACGACCTCCTTCCTGTCTGCGGAGACAAAAAGATAGGTCGCGAGAGAGCAGTGAGGATGGCAGGTAAGATGAATCGTGTCCTCCCCTCTCAGCGCTGAGACGAACCTCGTGAACGGTGCGATGCACGAAGTCGGATACCAATCCTCTCTGGCCCTGGCAAGCCCGGTTTGCTTCTCCACTGCCCAGGCAAGGTCAGTCAGCGTGAAACGTTTCTCTTCCCTCTCTTTGTATGAGATCCGCCCGGTGAACACCACCGGCTGGTAGCTTATTCCGCTCACGACATCGTTGTTCTCAATCGAGTATGTCAGTATTCTGCCGACTTCGTTATCGTTGAAACCCTTCACAATCGTCGGAACAAACACCAACTTCATCCCGCTTCTGCGAATGCTCTCTATCGCTCTTTCCTTTAGCGACCAGAGAGCTTTGCCGCGGGTCTTAAGGTACACCTCGTCGCTCAGGCCGTCGAACTGCAGGTATATCGTGTGCAGGCCGGCCCTGGCGCATTCCTCGGCGAACTTGGCGTCGCTCAGGTTTATTCCGTTGGAAGCGATCTGGATGTGGGAGAAGCCGAGCCTCCTGGCGGCCCTCACGATGTCCAGGAATCTGGGGTGAAGCGTGGGCTCGCCTCCCGAGAACTGGATCATCCTGCCTGCGACGGGCTGTTCCGTGCGAAAGCACTTGAGCATGTCCACGACTTCTTCGTAGCTGGGCTCAAACAGGTAGCCCGCCACGTTGGAGTTGGCGAAGCAGATCGGGCAGACCAGATCACAGCGATTCGTCAGATCAATGTTGCCCAGACCGGTGTGGCTCGTATGTCGATTGCACAAACCGCACTGGTCCGGACAGCGGGTAGCACCGCGAACCTTGGGATTGAGGAGTCCCAGGCCGTCCGAAAAACCCCATTTGTCTGCCTTAAGGTATATCTCCACGTCCGACCAGTAGATGTCCCTGAAGTGACCGTGCGCGGGGCAGCTCTTCTCCATCATCACCCGGCCGCCTTCTTCGAAAAGCCGGGCGTCAATGACCTGCATACATTCCGGACAGATGGAGCGAACGTCTTTTGGGAGGCCTTGCGGCACGTCGTTTACGGGCGCTCCGCAGTACGTCGTGTTGCGAAGCCTTTCCACCGAGCCCCTGGCGTGAGCGGATGTTGCAGCCGGAGAACAGGTCGGAGTCGAAGCCCTCATCTCTTACACCCCTTTCCCTATTCACTGTCTTGACTGCCTTAAGGCCAAGAGTTTACTCCATACGGAAGAGTCTGCAAGCAGAAAATGCGGCACGGCAGGGGCGCTTCTTCCGGGCCCCAGAGCCTATTGCAGCGGGCTCTGCCCGCCGAGGCTCAAGAGGTGTCTCCAATCGAGCTCCTCTATGGCTACTGACTTCGTACCCGGCGGCACGTCGATGACGAAATCTCGCCTCTTGGGTTTCCCGCCGACGTCAGCCCTGTCAAAGGCAAGAACCACCCTCAGGTCGAAAGACCGGAGCTGGATTGTCGTCCTGTAAGGAAACTCTCTGTTCCCCGTGCGCCTGTAACCCTCGTACCGAATCTCCGCGATCTCATCACCCTCCTGGCTCCAGACACGGACGGCGGACAGTCGTCCCGTCCGCGCGTCGATTTCGAGAATACGAAGACCTCCAGCGCTTCTCTGCTCCACAAGGCATACGTCGCCAAGACGCCTGGAGTTGCATTCCGTGACGCAGAAAGGTTCTGGAAATACGGCAAATCCGACTGCGTCCAGCAGCGCCTTCGCCGAGGAAGCAACGGAATCGCTCCCCAACGTCCCGCTGGCGAGAGTGCGTTTGGCGGGAACAAACATCGAGAACGAGTCTCCATCCCGCACGAAATCGCAGATTGCAGAAGGCCCCGCGTAGAGCCTGAGCCGGGATCTCTTCGCGGCGGCGGCCACTAGGCCCGCCTGCGCCCTGGTGTGGAGAAGCCCGGGAACGCTGACGGTTATGTTGAGCGTCGCCCGGACAACAGCGATGCCGTCCCAGTTTTTCTTGAGGGCGGCGAGCGTCCTCGCAGGACAGGCCTCTTCCCTCACTGCCGGCGGCGCAATGGGCCTCTTCGCGCACGAGAAGAACAGCGCCACGGCCAGACAAAGGACGAGTGACCTCAGCCCAAGTAGTCTCGCAAGGCTCGACATAGCGTCTCCATCTCGCCGGAGGTGTTGTACAGGTGGGGGCTCACACGTATGGCGTGCTCCCTTTCTGAAACCACGATCCCCCGAGAATCGAGGTGCTTCTTCAATGAGGAGGGGTCCTCTGTCGCGAAGGAGAGGATCCCCGAACGGCGCGACGGCTCAAGGG
>JAZDPI010000074.1:0-11730 GCA_043797775.1 Candidatus Eiseniibacteriota bacterium | reverse complement strand
GCCAAACATTGAACACGAGTGCGGTGATGGCGATACCGCCCGACGCGCGATAGTACAGCAGCATGAAAAGCACGACCGCGAGTGCCCCCACCAGGCCGGCCTTCATCCCCATCCTCACGGAATCCCTCCCGAGCGACGGCCCGACCGTTCGCTCCTCAATGACCGTGAGCGGAGCAGGAAGAGCACCCGCTCTCAGCACTATCGAGAGGTCCATCGCGTCTTTGTCGGTAAACGAGCCCGTGATAGAGGCCTCGCCGCGCGGGATTTTCTGCCTTATGACCGGGGCAGAGCGTACGTTTCCGTCCAGAAGAATCGCGAGTTGCTTGCCGACGTTTGTGCCGGTCACCCTCGAGAACGTCGTCGCTCCTCTTCGCGTCATGTTGAGAAGAACGCCGGGGCTGTTGGGCCTTTCCGGATCGAGATCCATTCCCACTCGCGCCGTGGCAACCTCTGCCCCTGTAAGCTCCGTCCTCTTTTCGAGGAAGAAGAGTATCTTGCCGGGGCGGCCCTGGAAGTAGAAAATCTCGGTTCCCCACGCGAGCCTTGCGTCCATCGGAATCGCACTGTCCGCAGAGGCTTCCGTCAGAAACCTCCGAACGTCAGGCACGTCCTCTTCGCTGAAGAAAACGCCGCCGTGATCGAGCGTCAACATCCTGGAGGAAATGGGCTTAAGCGGGTCGAAGTATGCGTAGTCGGCAGTGTCTTTTGCGGCCGGGACCCTCGTGGCGACGAAGGTGTCGAGCCGTTCGAGAAGTGCCCTGGCGTCGTCCGGCGTCTTGACAATAACGAACTCGAGCAGGGCCGTCTGGCCGATAAGGCTCTTCGCCCTCAGAGGGTCGAGAAGACCGGGGAGCTGGACGACTATCCTGTTCTGCCCCTGCTTCTGAATCAGCGGCTCGGCCACGCCGAATTGATTCACTCTGTTTTCAATGATCTCTTTCGCGCGGTCTACGGCGTCCTGCGCTTCCTGCTCTCTCAGGTCGGCCATGTCGACCTCGAGCACGAGATGCATGCCGCCCTGCAGGTCCAAACCGAGCATTATGGCCTTGTCACGAAGCTTCTCCAGCTCGTCCGGCGCCATCGTGTCGGTCTCTTCCTTGCTCATCGAGTAGAGCCTGAGGGAGGGAACCGAGAACCAGATCGTGATCGCTACAACTGCGAGAACGACAAGAAATTTCCACCTGAGAGTCCTGTGCATCTCCTATCCTCTGGTTACGGGCAGAAATGACCTAATTATCGAGACGAAAGACGAGAACTTTTTGAGGATACCGTTCTGTGCGGCAAATGTCAACGGCAAAGAGGGGACCGCGCCCGACCGCTCAGCGTCCGCCACTCAGAGTGCCCGCCTCTCAGCGCCCGAGGAGCCTCAGCATCTCCCGTACGGCCTCGGCCATCCCAACGAACACGGCGCGTGCAACTATCGAGTGGCCGATGCTCACTTCCGCTATCTCGCGGCTCCTGTCAACGAGCTTTCGGATGTTCTGGTAGTTGAGCCCGTGTCCCGCGTGGACACGCATTCCCATCTTCCCGGCGAGAGCGGCGGCGTTGAGCACCTTGTCCAGCTCGAGCTCTTCCTGGCGGGTCCTGAAGACCTCGGCGTAACGTCCGGTGTGAATCTCCACGCAATTGGCCTTCACCTTTGCGGCCGCCTGAACCTGTGTGAGGTCGGGATCGACGAAGAGACTCACCCTCATCCCTGCTTCCTGAAGGCTCGACACTGCCCTCTGGATGTGTGATTCCTGCCCTGCCACGTCAAGCCCGCCTTCGGTCGTGAGCTCCTGCCTTTTCTCGGGAACCAGGGTGACCTGATCGGGTCTGATGGCGCCTGCAATGGCAATCATCTCGTCGGTCGCGGCCATCTCGAGGTTGAGAATGCCTCTGATCACTTCGCGGAGGATTCGGAGGTCCCTGTCCTGGATGTGCCGCCTGTCCTCTCTCAAGTGAATTGTGATGCCACACGCGCCCGCAGTCTCGGCTTCTATGGCGGCCGCCACCGGGTCGGGTTCGAGCCCCTTTCGCGCTTCGCGAATGGTGGCAATGTGGTCAACGTTGACGCTGAGTTCGATCATGATTGCGCCTCCTCGTTTATCTATGGCTCGGACGGCCGTATTCGGCCTCATCCACGGCCGGACGGCCCCACTTGCGTCTCCTCGTGTCATCCATGCCCAAACGGCCCTGTCGGCGTCTCATCTGTGGCTCGAACGGCCCTATTTGCCTCCTGCCCGAGCTTGATTCGCCTCGGCCAAACCGGAAACCGCAGCGAGGGAGATGCCGCTGGCTTCAAGCTCCGGCAGCTCCTCCTTGAGAACGTTGAGGGTGCCCGCGTAAAGGTGTCCTATCGCTATCGCACGCCCCCTTGCAAGTGCGATTCGTTTTGCCCGCTCGAACGCTTTCCTGACGGTCTTCTCGTCGTTCTTGATCCTGTCCAGGAAGAGGTCGTTCTCGAGGCAGGGGGCACCGATTTCCCGGGCGACGCGCATGCTGACCGCCCCGGGATCCGTCATGCTGTCGAGGAAGATGAGCCCTCGTCTCTTGGTCTCTTCGAGTATTGCCTTCATGACCTCCGGGTCCTGGGTCGCAAGCGAGCCCATGTGGTTGTTCACTCCAACCACGTCCGGGAGGCTGTTGAGATGCTTCGCAAGCCTCTCCTTTATCTCGCCCGGAGACAGATCAACCAGGATGGGAAGCTTCCCGGGTTTTACGGACGGATACCCGTGAGGCTCCATCGGAAGATGCAGGAAGAGCTCCTTCCCGCTCTTCAGCACGGCCTCAGCCGTGCGCCTCGATTTTCCGTAGCCGGGGAGCACGGAAAACGTGAGGGGATAATCGAGCTTGAGAAACTCCTCAAGAAGGTCCTCGTTTCCGTAGCCCAGATCGTCAATCACAATCGCCAGGCAAGCTCTGAGGACGGGCGGTATCTTCCCCGACTTCTGAAATGTGATAGTATGGTTCTCCGAACCCTCGATCTCCAGCTTCATGCGCAGGAAGGGTACCCCGTCGGCAGACACACTCTCAAACCCGTCGAGCACCCTGCCGCCTACGTCCTGGACGGCCTCGGTCACGGCAACGTTACATTTGAGAAGGGATTGGTTGGCGGGAATGGCCACGGTCCAGGCTTGCGGCGCGCCCTGTCTCCCGGGGCGCACTTTGATGTCTTCCGGCTTTGCACCCAGTTTCTGCGCGATTCCTCTGAGCCTCTCCTCGACCGACATCTCCCCGCCGTGCCTCGCGCCTGGCCGGATCACCTGTGAGATTCTGGAGGCGAACCTGCTGCCCCTTCCAGAAGTGAGGTACAGGAGGAACCATATCGAAAGAACGAGAGCCGCGAGAAGAGCCGCTACGAGAACGACTCTTCGCACCGCACCGTTTTTCCTTTTTCGACTCAACGCTGTTCCTTTCAACGGGGCGGGGCGCCGTTTGAGGCGTCGCCTGGGTTAGCCGCGCTGCACGAGGGAATGAGAGCAGCAGGTGCGGCTCGGGCGGGGCTGGCGGTCGCGCCAACGTCGTGCCACCGCCGGTGACGACACGGGGTGTCAGCGCAAAATACTAAGTGCGGTTGGAGCGGGTGTCAAGGAGATGCGGCCACAAGAATGTGGTGTGTGAGGCGTATTTCACGCCAACTTCACGGCGATAGTCTTGCCCTCGACGGTCTCGATTTGGTTTCTACCGCCGCAGGTTCCGCAAACCGCAAAAGTCCTGTCTCTTGCCTCTATTATCTGCGCAGGCTTCTCCCACGGGGGCGGACAGAGTTCCATCTTGCTCCCACAGCTCAAGCAGTACAGTCCCTTCTTGACGGATCGGCCTTCGGAGTCTTCGTCCACTATTGTGATAGCCTGAAACCCCTCTTCCGGATCCCACCTCACCACGTTGAGCCGCCCGCAGGCCGGACAACGAAGTCGAGGCTTGTCTGTCTGATGCTCGAAGATGGCGGCTCCGACCGGCGTGATCGGCGATTCCCTTATCAGGCTCTCTCCGCAGTTAAGACAGCGTAGACCTTTCAGCAGACCCAAAGGACACCTCCGCGTTCCGAAGACGAACGGCTCCGCTGTATTCTGTGCGGCGTTCCTTCGACGTGCGCTGCCGGTGCCCGCCGCGAGCCGGCTCGATTCCTAAGGAGTTGGCCGGAGCGCCTGCACGGAGAAGAGAGAGGCGGTGACCAGAACTCATCCCCGCCGGCCACTCCGACCAAGACGCATTAAGCTTCAAGTCATTTGTCGTCACTGCTTAGGGTTAGCTTTAGCGAAACGTTCACGCCCGGAACGGATAGTGCTCGCGTGGTGTGGTTGTCCAAGCGGTGGCTGGGACGCGGAAGGGAGGGTCACGGGGTGAAGGTGGAGGGTCGAGACGGCGGTCGGGTGCCCGCAGGTTCCCGACGGCAGGGCACGAAAGAAGAACAGGAGCGACAGGCGGAAGAATGAGCTTTCTTCGGTCAGTTCGGGATAGGGGCTTGTGGCTGCAGCATGGGATTTGTCCAACCGAGATAGGGCTTACGAGCCCAGGTAGAAAAGCCCCTTGGTCTTGCCCCAGGAGGTAGCGTCCGGGGCTGCGAGCACGGCCGAATGGCTCCAGCCGGGTGGCTCGCGGTCAATCCACTCGGTGATGACCCACAGGTTCAAGTTCCGCGGATCACGCGAGAAGTAGAAGTCGGCCAGACCATACGGGAGCCTCAGCGTGTAGTTTTCAAAGACGACGTCGAGCAGGATGGATCTCGCCTCTATGTGCATCCAGTTCGGATGGAGGAGGCCACCTCCGTCGCCTGCCCTGTCGTCCGGAACTGCGGCGGGTACCGTCCACGTGAGTTGAATGTCCGTAACCGTGCCGCGCGCCTTCGCCGTCAGCATACTGTCAAAGGATGCAATCTCGTCGTTTGTGCCCCACCAGCCGAGGGGGAACGGGTCCGGCACATCGCCGGGCAAGAACCAGAACTTGAACGTGTCCGGACTGAACAGGTCGCGGTATCTCTCCGCCCAGAAGTGCGCGTCCTCCTCTGAGGTAACGACGTTATCCTTCTGGGAGTAGATGACCCTCAGCGCTGCAAGCACGTTCTCGGGGCTCGTCCGCAGAGGGATACCCAGGTAATCGACGTTATCAGGCTCGGGCTTCGGCTTGGTCGACTCGGAACACCCGATGCCGAGGACCGTGCTCGCGGCGAGCAGGACGGCAAGCAGGGATAACACGAGAAGATACCCGTGTCCCTTACGCCTGGAACTTGTTCGTATGGAGGTTGAGCGTTTGCGGGTCGCCCGCATGCAAGCCCCGAGAAAATGCCCGTCTCTCATGTCAGGCCCTCCGCGTCTCTTGCCGGGACGCGCCAGCTTGCCCTCAAATCGCCGGAAGCCAATCAGGCCCATTGCGTGTATTGACAGGACACAATATCAGGATCTCGAGGGCGGCGAACTAGTGAAAAAGCCCCTTGATCTTGCCCCAGGAGTTGTTCTCGTCTGCTGCGGGCATGGCCCGAGGGCTTCCGCTGGGCGGCTGGCGGTCAATCCACTCGATGATGACCCACAGGTTCGAGTTCCTCGGATCGCGCGAGAAGTAAAAGTCCGCCGTACCGCTCGCCACCCTGAGCGTGTTGGCTCCTTGGACAACGTCGAGAAGTATCTGCCTAACCTCTATATGCATCCAGTGGGAGGTTCCAACCCTATCGTCGGGCACAGCAGGCGGAACGTTCCACGTGAGCTGGATATCAGTAACCGCTCCGAGGGCTTTCCCTGTCAACATACTGTCGAGCGATGCGACCTCGTCGTTCGTGCCCCACCAGCCGATGAGTTTAAGATCCTCCGGGAGATCTGCCGGTATGAACCAGAACCTGAAACTATCCGGGCTGAAAAGCTCCCTGTATTCCTCGGCGACGGAGTGCCCGTCTTCGGGGGTGAGCACAGCATTGTCTTTCGAACCGTAAATTACCCTAAAATTATGCAGCACGTTCTCCGGAGACGTGCGCTCCTTGAGCTCTTCTACGGTCCCACCGGCTCCGTCCTTCGTGCTCGGGTTGAACGGGTTCCAACACCCGGCCGCGAGCAGGCCGCACGCGAAAATGGCGCAAACAAGAACGACCAAAGCATAGTTGTGTCTCATGGAAAGCCTCCAGAAGCACCACACGCACACACCCGAACTCCTATCCTGTCCGAGCAATTATAACACAAGTAGATTCAATCCGTCAAACATAGTTTGGGTCACCGCCTTACCTCTTTGTTCCCTTGAGGTAACCCCAGGTCCTGTTTGCGGGGAAATCGGGGTCCCGCTTGTCTATCCACGTGTAGACGTACCAGAACTGGTCGGTCTCTCGGCGCATGAGAAAGTCGGCCAGACCGTAGAAGACGTCGGCACCACCGGCCTTGTAAACGACCCTCAGCTCGTACTTGAGGAAAAAGACAGCATCGTCGGCGCTGACGTATATCGGGGCATCACGCTGAGTGAAGGTGAGACTCAGGGAACTGGCTTGATCCAGAATCGCCTGGCTGACCTGTCTCTCCGCGCCATCGACTGTCCAGTCGTCAAAAATGCCCGGACGCGTCGCAGAGAGCTCCGTTGAGTCCGACGGGTCAGGGTGAAAAGCGAAATCCGTCGTGAGGCTCCTCACGTAATTCTCCACTACCTTGCCCTCGATGGCCCTCTTGACGTTCACAAACACGGTTTCTGGTTCGGTCGGAGATATCCAGGGCACCGCTCCACTGCCCGGCTTATCCGGTGTGCGCGGTTCAAACAGCCCGCAGCCCGTCAGAAAGAGGACCGCGAGAAAGAACACTGCCGCAAGACTCCTGGACTTCACTCGGCCTCCTCAGAAGAAATTGCGCGAGAAGCTGGCCATGCCGTTCCAATAACCCGTCCCGAAGGCAGAGTTGGTCTTGGCCAGCCGCACCGTGATGGTGCTCTTCTCGTCCACCTTATAGCTCATCTTGAGATCCTGCAGCAGCTCCAGCACCTTCCGCGGCTTGCCCCAGAATTTCCTCTCACTCGCGAAAGCGAACGTCCTGCTCCGCTGATGTCTTTGCGCGATCGACAAATCAATGGCGGGGGTAAACTTGTAGGCCGTGGTCAGGTTCAGCTCTTCCGTCACGCTTCCTCCCGATCTCATGTACACCGTTACATCGGAACCCTCCGGGGTGCCGTAGGTGCCGCTGTCCTGAACCCTGTACGCGTGACTGAGCTTGAAGGAACCCCTGTTCCTAAACGGAAGCTCGATGGAAGAGGCAATGTTCGTCGTCCTGGAGAGCGTGTTCTGGTCTTCGTTGAAGTGAAGGAGGTTGTATCCGGCCGTCATCGATGCGTTCTGCGTGAAAAGGATGTTGCCGCGCCTGTACGTGAACGACCCAATCAGAGAGTAAAGCTCCGTCGTCCTGTTGTTCCCCGAGTTGACCGCACGCACGTATATCATCTTCTCCATGTCGCGCTTGAAGGTCACTGTGCCGCTGTAGGCCTTCCCGGATTGGCCCAGGCCCAACCCAAACGAGAACGCATCTTTGTATATGTCCCTGTCGTCTCCGGCGCTGGCAAGGTCGTAGAAGAAGTACTGCGTGAGGCTCACGTTGCCGGACGCGTTGGCGGAAATCAATTTTGTAATCGGCCTGACGAGCGACCCGGACAACATGCGGGTCTCGGTGTCTCCGGTTCTTCCGGTGCCCTGCACGCTGCTGGATTGTTCGACGTTGAATCTCGAGGTGACGGCAAAGCGCGCGTACCGGGGGGGCACGAAGTCCACCGACGCCGATTTGGAGAGAAAGGAGGTGGATTTTGTGCTGTCGATGTCGTACGAGACCTCGTTGTCTTTGTATCGACCCGAGAGAAGTAGGTAAGAATCCCCACGAATGTCGAGGTGAAGCGTCCCGTCCACGCCGTCGGCCGTCGAGACCCAGGTTTCCTGTAGTTTTCCCACGGGATACTGGAGTGTGGAGCTCGCCTTGTTGAAATTCACGGCGAGACTCATGATGTCGACAGGCCGAACGTCGAGTGAGGCTTCGAAAGCCTCGTTGACATCCCTGTCCCGCGTCTCTATCCCGGTGAACACGCTCTGCGATCGCTTGTTGGCCAGGTCGCCCGTCGCACCCACAGAGAGAGAGCAGATGCTCAGCGGTACGAAAAGTGCGCTCAATTCCAGGTTCGATGTCGTTCCGCGACCTTCATGCGTGGGCTTCGTTTCGTTAACGGACCCGGCTCGTGCGGTCACAGACCAGGCAAATTTCTCCGATTCGTGCCAGGAATAGATGGCCTTTGCCAGAACCTGGTCCGTGTTGTACTGCTTTGCGAGGAAGTTGTCCTTGTGTCGCGATGTGTTGAGGTCCAGGCCTATGGTGGAATGGTCGCCCGCATCGTAGTCGATCGACACCCTGGTGGAAGCGTTGCGTCTGTCGCTCCCCGTTTCCGTATCGGCGTAGAGATTACTCGTCGTGATTGTCGTGACGGAGACCCCGTGCGCAAACAACTCGAATTTGAGACTCTGATCCCAGCTGGACGTGTTCCTGTTGAGACTGTAACCGGTACTGTACGCGAATGGACCCATCCAGGCGTCGGTCGTCCTGGCCCTCAGAGCCCGCAAGGAGTCAAGCAGGGCGGATGTGCCGGTTGCGGCCACAGTCGAGTCGCTCTCGACCTCTGAGGTATCCTGCACGGACACGGTAAACGCGAGGGGACTGGATGTGTCGTCCGGCTGGGTTTGGGAAAAAACCGGGGGAGCCGGCAGTAGGAGAGCGGCCGACGCCAGCAGGAGAACCGCAAAAGACACACCGACTGCAGGCGATGCCCGAAAGGCAGACGGCGCCCGAAGGGCGGGGGACACCATGAGAAACAGCACTTGCACAGTCCTTTTGCCCGTGCGTGTCTGCCCCCACCGTTCTCTTGGCCTTCGCTCTCTCGTTGGCTTTCGTTCTTTCGTTGCTCTGCGTTCGCTCATTCTATTCAGTCTATCATAGATCGGCCATCAAACCTCGCGGATACCATAGAAAACATCGGCAATTCGGGCGAAATCCTCCAACGTCAAACTTTCCGCCCTCCTCGCTTCGGTGACGCCAGCTTCCCGGAGAATCCGGCTTGCCGCCTGCTTGTCCAAGCCCAGTGAGGCGGCAAGGCTGTTGAGAAGGGTCTTGCGTCTCTGCGCGAAGGCTCCCCGAACCACTTTCTCGAACGTCTCCTCGTTTCTCACGGCCGGCGTCGGTTTGGCGCGGGGTCTCACCTCGAGCACGGAAGAGCTCACCTCCGGCCTCGGGAAGAAGCTCTTCGGCGAGATGCCTCCCACCTTACGCACGGTCCAGTGAAATTGTGTCATCACGCTTATCGAGCCGTAGAGTCGGCTCCCTGGTTTCGCGACGAGACGCTCGGCGTATTCTCTCTGAACGGTGATGAGCGCTCTCCCCACGTGTTTGCGATTCTCCATGAGGAAAAGCAGAATCTGAGTCGTGATGCTGTACGGCAGATTGCCCAGTACCTGAACCTGATCGACCTTCGCCTTTCTCAGAAGCTCGGGCAGGCTCAGCTCGAGGACGTCGGCGTGCAGGAGTTCCACCCTGCGTGGCCCGCCCGAGAGCCCGGCCCGACTTGAATCGCCCGGGAACCTCGCATCTCTAAGGAACCTCGCCAGGTAGGCGCACAGGCCCGAATCGACTTCGACTGCAAAGACCTTCGCCCCGGTCGCCGCAAGCGGAAGCGTGACCGCACCGAGGCCTGCTCCTATTTCGAGGACAACCTCGTCTTTCTGCGGAGCGAGCAGCCGCACGAGTTTGTTCGCGACATTTGCGTCGGTGAGGAAGTTCTGGCCGAGTTTCTTTCGAGCCCTCATTCCTCCCGCACTAAGAACCCTACGAGCGGAATAGGGGCTCAACGGGGAGAGTTCGGCGGCAGGGGAGACTTCACCAGGACGGGAGGCTCCGCTGGCAGGGGAAGGTCCGGCACCGGGGGACGCTCCGGCGGTATCGGAAGGCGCGGCCGCGGGGCCGCCGCGAGGCTTGGGGCGGCTCGTCAGGTGGAAACGATCTTTCGCCGTGCGGGAACGGTCCTTCGTCACGTAGAAACAGTCCCTTCTCTGGGCGATGCTCCTCCCGGCGCGGAGATTCTAAAAAGCTCCCGGGCGTTCGAGGTGGTCACCTTGTCAACCTCGTCTCTGGGCATTCGCTTGAGTGCGGCAAGCGCGTCAAGAACCAGACTCACGTAAGCCGGCTCGTTTCTCTTTCCCCTGTGCGGTACCGGGGTCAGATAGGGACAATCTGTTTCAAGAACCAGAGAATCAAGCGGCAGTGCCGCGACCGTCCTCCGGCTCTGGCTACCCTCGTAAGTGATTGTGCCTCCGAAGCCCAGCAGGAAGCCGAGGCGGAGCGCTCTTTCGGCAAGGGCCAGATCCCCGGAGAAGCAGTGAAGCACGCCCCCCACTTCGGAGGCACTTTCTTTCTCCAGTATCTCCAGGGCGTCCTCGTGTGCGGCACGAACGTGGACTATCAAGGGCAGTTTCTTCTTTCGCGCAAGGGCTATGAACTCGGCAAAAACGCGGCGCTGGACGTCGCGCGGCGAGAGGTTCCGGTAGTAGTCGAGCCCCACCTCGCCGATGGCCACGACGCCAGGGGCTTCGGCAAGCCGCTCCATTTGACTGATAACCTTTTCGTTGACCGTGCGGGCGTCGTGAGGGTGAACTCCGACCGAGGCGTAGATCCGGTCAAAGGATTGGGCAAGCTTGACGGCCTCTTCGCTTGTCACAAGATCGGTGGCGGCTTCGACGAGGAACTCGTTGCCTGTCTCAAATGCGCGCGCTATTACCTGGTTTCTATCGCGGTGGAACTGGCGACTCAGAAGATGGACGTGAGTGTCTACCAACTAGACCCCCGAGACGGTTTACGAGCTGATGCGCGGGAAAAGGGGTGTGGCCTGCCCGACCGTGCGACCCGCCTCGACCGCCTTCCCGCTCCAGGCGAGAGTCCGAATCCGTGTCTCGTCCGGTGAGCCCGAGAAGCCGGCGTATTTCCACATCTCGACGGACTTGCCCGGCATGATGGGGAAAAGGAGCACGGATACTATCCTGATCGACTCAAGAAGCGCATTGAGGACCGAGAGCAGGCGCTCTCTGTTGGTCTCCTGCTTCGCCAGTTGCCACGGAGCCGTTTCCTGGATGTACTGATTGGCCCGCTTGATCAGCTTCCAGGCGGACTGGACGGCCCTGTCAATCCTCAATCCCTCCATGTGCGACAGATACTCCTCGATGCTGGTCTCCGCGACGGCCTGGAGCTCGCCCATCTTCCCGTCGCTCACCCACAGTTCTTCGACCCTGCCGCCGTTGTATCTCACTATCATCGCGAGCGTTCTGCTCACCAGATTACCGAGGTCGTTCGCCAGATCCGCGTTGTACCTTTCGATGAAAAGCTCCCACGAGAAGTCGCCGTCTCTGTCCAGAGGCACCTCTTTGAGGAGATAGTATCTCAGCGGGTCCGGGCCGAACTTCTCGACCACGTCAAGGGGATTGAGAATGTTCCCCAGGGACTTGCTCATCCGCTCGCCCTTGAACGACACGAATCCGTGGCCGAGCACGCAGGCGGGCAGATCGACGCCCGCGCTCATCAGCATCGCGGGCCAGAGGACGCAGTGAAAGCGCGTGATGTCCTTCCCGATTACGTGTAGGTTCGCGGGCCAGTATCTCGAGAAAGTATCGCCGTCGTCGGCGTAGCCGATTGCGGAGATGTAGTTGATGAGCGCGTCAAACCAGACGTATATGGTCTGAGACTCATCCACGGGCAGGGGGATTCCCCACTT
>JAZDPI010000050.1:0-24754 GCA_043797775.1 Candidatus Eiseniibacteriota bacterium | reverse complement strand
CGGGGACGGTGTGGCCGAAAAGCGAAGAGGAAGAGAAGGTGCTGGGCGCCGCGCTCGCTGGCCAGGCCGGAATGGAGGACATCGGCGAGTGTGACACTCTGCTTCTGCTTTGTGCCGACCCCTGCCAGGAAGTGCCCCTCGCAGGTCTGGAGGTCGTGAGGGCCGTGAAGTCGGGATGCCGCGTCTTCTCCGCGGGTCCGAGACGTCCCTCCCCGGCAGGGCGGCCGGTGGAGTGGTTTGCTCAGACGCCGTGGGAGGCGGCTTCCTTCCTCCGCGCCGTTTCGATGGAGATGGCGGGGTCCGCGGTTGGGGAGGCGAGGGACACACGGGCGGCACGGGACGCAGAGCCGGCCCGGGCGCCGGTGCCCGGGCGCGAGGCGGTTCTCGGCGTGGCAGACGCGCTCGCTGGTTCGTCGAAGCTGGGAATCATCACGGGCAGAGACGTCTTCCGGAGCTCCCTGGGCTACGCCCTGCTGGCCTCGGTGCTCAGGATCTCCGCTCACAGGCATCTGCTCGGCGGTAAGCCCACCTTCCCATTGACTTTCTTCGGCGAAGGGAACATGAGAGGCGTCATGGAGACCTGGCCGCGGCAAGTGAAGAGCCTTTCCGAGCTCGTGGAGGCGGCGAGAACCGGCAGGCTGAGGCTGCTTTACGTCGTTGGCTGCGATCCTCTGTCGGAGTATCCCGACAGGAAGGCGGCGAAAGAGGCCTTCGAGAAGCTCGACCTGCTCGTCGTGCAGAGCGAGACGCTCAACGAGACCGCCCGTGTCGCAGATCTGTATCTGCCGCTTCAGCACATTTCCGAACGAGACGGGACGTTTCTCAGCGTCGACGGCAAACTGCACGGCCTGTCGCCGCAGAGGTCAGACGCAGGCTCACGCTCTCTCGTTTTCAGCGTCGTCGACTCGATTTGCGGTGCGGTGGGCAAGGCCCTGCGCTTCAAAGACGAGGCGGCAGCGCACGGCGAGATGAGACGCTTCCTGGGCTGGAGCCTGAAAGAAGACCTGCGCGCTCTTGCGCAGGGGACGGGCGTGAGGGTCTCCGAAACCCCGCCCGAGCCGTCGGGGAGCTGGGTGGCCGAAACGGAAATCGAAAAAGGCGCGTGTTCCAGCGGGTTACCGCCCGAGCACGCAGGTTATCCCTTTCTTCTCCTGAGCGAGTCTCCCGGAATCTCAAGCTGGTTGTGGGCGCGCTCCGTCAGCAATCACAGGCTTGTTCCAAGGGAGGCGTTCGTGGAGATGTCGGAGTCGGACACCCTGGAGCTGGGAGTAGCAGGCGGCGAGGAGGTTGAGCTGGTGTCCCCTCAGGGCAGCACGAGAGTCCGGGTCCGAGAAATGCGAGACGTAATGCGCGGAGTCGTCCTTCTTCCCTCGGTCTTCTGCGACGTCAGGGAGGGCCTGGGGATGGCGGCCGGTCAGCCGGCAACAAGAGTGAAGGTGAGAAAATCCGGTGATGCTTGAGTACGTACTGATAGCGACGATCAAGGCCGTCATCGTTCTGATCGTACTGCTTCTCATCGTGGCGTATCTCACTCTCATGGAGAGAAAGGTCATTGCGCACCTGCAGGTGCGCGTGGGACCCACCAGGGTCGGTCCCTGGGGAATGTTCCAGCCTTTTGCCGACGGGATAAAGCTGCTTCTCAAGGAAGAGATCATTCCCGCAAAGGCGGACAAGTTTCTCTTCGTGCTTGCCCCCGCAGTCACGATGGCGGCGGCGGTGGCCACGATTGCGGTGATACCCTTCGGGGATGAGATAGAGCTCTTTGGCAGGAGGATTCCTCTCCAGATAGCGGACGTCAACATAGGACTGCTGTACGTGTTCGCCATTTCGTCTCTCGGTGTCTACGGCATCATACTCGGCGCGTGGGCCTCCAACAGCAAGTACCCGCTTCTGGGCGCACTCCGCTCTGCGGCGCAGATGGTCAGCTACGAGCTCTGCCTCGTCTTTTCCGTGATCGGCGTCCTCATGATCGCCGGCTCTATGAGCCTTGCCGACATCGTGGACGGACAGAGCAGAGTCTGGTTTGTCTTTCTCCAGCCCGTGGGGTTCATAGTTTTCCTGATAGCCTCTTTCGCGGAGGTCAACAGGCTTCCGTTCGATCTTCCCGAGGCCGAGAACGAGCTCGTGGGAGGCTTCCACACCGAATACAGCTCGATGAAGTGGGCCATGTTCTTCCTGGGTGAATACGCGAGCATGGCGACGGTCGGGGCGATGGTGACGACGCTGTATCTCGGCGGTTGGCGAGGGCCTCTCCTGCCGCCGGTAGTCTGGTTCTTGCTGAAGATGATGGCCTTTCCCCTCCTGTTCATCTGGGTGAGGGGAACGCTGCCGAGATTTCGATACGATCAATTGATGAAGTTTGGCTGGAAGGTGTTGCTTCCTGTTTCCATCGCGAACATTCTGGTGACGGGGTTAGTGCTCGCGTTTATTGACCGATGATGGAGATCATGCTTGCCATATTCAGGGGGCTGTGGCTCACGCTGCGGCACTTGTTCAAGAAGCCGATCACGGTTTCCTATCCTGAGCGGAAGAGAACCGTGAGCGAGCGATTCAGGGGACTGCATTCTCTCGCGCGGGACGAAGACGGCCTGGAGAAGTGCGTCGGCTGCGGGCTGTGCGCCATGGTGTGCCCGGCCGACGCGATAGTCGTTGAGGCCGCGGAGAACGAAAACGGGGATCGCCGTTCGAAAGGCGAGAGGTTCGCACGGCACTACGTCATAGACATAGGGCGCTGCATCTTCTGCGGCTACTGCGTGGAGGCGTGCCCGACCGAGGCGCTTTCGATGACACAGACGTACGAGCTCGCCGACTACGATAGGCAGAATCTCTTCTACACGAAGTCTCGCCTTCTGCCTGACAGAGAGGGCGTCCGCGAGGGCGCTCGAGAGCCAAGGGGGTCCTCATGACGTCCTTACTCTTCTACGCCGCGGCTCTGGTTGCCGTGGGTTCCGCCGTTCTCGTGATCTCAAGACGTAACCCCGTTCACAGCGTCGTTGCACTGATAGCTTGTCTTCTTTCGTTTGCGCTTCTCTTTCTTCTTCTGGGCGCTCAATTCGTCGCCGCGCTCCAGATAATCGTCTACGCGGGTGCGATAGTCGTGTTGTTCCTGTTTGTGGTGATGTTGCTGAACGTGAGGGGAGAGCGCGTTGTTTTCCATTCGTCCCTCTCCCAGAAAGTGATGGGGCTTCTGCTGGTGGGTGTGATTCTGGTGCAGACCGTGTCCGTTGCCGTCATAAGCGTGAGATGGGTGTGCGGGGCACCCTGGCTTGCCCGGGAGAGTCTGAGCTTCGGAACCGTTCAGGCGACGGGAAGGGAGCTCTTCGGCAGATATCTCTTCCAGTTCGAAGTCGCGTCGGTCCTGCTTCTGGCGGCGATAGTGGGAGCGGTGGCAATCGCCAAGAGAAAGGTGAAGTAATGCAGGTGAGCACGACGGATTTTCTGGCAGTGAGCGCGATTGTTTTTGCCGTCGGCGTTGCGGGTGTGCTCGTGAGGAGGAACGTTCTTGTCGTCCTGATGTCGGTGGAACTCATGCTCAACGCGGCCAACCTCGCCTTTATCACATTCTCCAGGGCGGCTGGGGACATGGCCGGCCAGATAGCGGTGCTCTTCGTAATGACGGTGGCGGCGGCCGAGATTGCGGTGGGACTTGCCATCGTGCTCGTCGTCTTCCGCGTGAAGGAGACGACGAACGTGGACGAGATGAACGTCATGAAATGGTAGTGAACGAGCCGTGCGCGCGTTGACGAAAAGAACGGCCACGGTGCCGGCCGTGAACGCGCAAGAACGAGCCGTGTACGGGTTTGACTAACGCAGGGTGACTCTTTGAGGTGACGATGCTCGAACTAGTCTGGTTGATACCGGCGTTTCCTCTCGCCGGGGTGCTGGGTAACATTTTTCTGGGCGGAAGGCTTGGAAAAAGGTTCGTGAGCGTTCTCGCGTGCGGGACCATCGGACTCTCTTTCGCGGCGGGCCTCATCACGTTTTTCCAGTTACTCGCCCTGGAGCCGGCGGCCAGGCATTTCGAGAAGCACATGTTCACCTGGTTTCTCTCCGGCGATTTCAGGGTCGAGGGGGCGCTGCTGGTGGATCCGCTCTCAGTCCTGATGGTTCTGGTTGTGTCCGGCGTCGGTTTCCTCATTCACGTGTATTCGATCGGCTACATGGCGGGGGATCCCGGGTACAGGCGGTACTTCACTTATCTCAACCTCTTCACGTTCTCCATGCTGACGCTGGTCCTGGGTGCGAACTTCCTTCTGCTTTACATCGGCTGGGAGGGCGTAGGTCTGTGTTCCTACCTTCTCATCGGCTTCTGGTTCAAGAAGAAGTCGGCCGCTGACGCCGGGAAGAAGGCCTTCATAGTGAATCGAATAGGTGACTTCGGATTTGCGCTGGGAATCCTGCTTATTTTCAAGACCTTCGGCACTCTGAGGTACTCGGACGTGTTCTCGGCGGCTCCGGAGCTTCTGCCCGTCGGCGGCTCCGTCATCACGGTGATTACTCTTCTGCTCTTTGCGGGGGCGACGGGCAAGTCCGCTCAGATTCCGCTCTACACGTGGCTCCCGGACGCCATGGAGGGCCCGACGCCTGTGAGCGCTCTCATCCACGCGGCCACAATGGTGACGGCGGGCGTTTACATGGTGGCTCGTTCGAGTGCTCTGTTCGTGCTTTCGCCGGTCTCCATGGGGGTCGTTGCCGGAGTAGGGCTGGCCACGGCGGTGTTTGCGGCATCGATAGCTCTGGTACAGAATGACATGAAGAGAGTGCTGGCCTATTCCACGATAAGCCAGCTCGGATACATGTTCCTGGCGTGCGGAGTGGGCGCGTTTGCGGTGGGGATTTTCCATCTCGTGACGCACGCGTTCTTCAAAGCGCTCCTCTTTCTTGTGGCGGGAGCCGTGATTCACGCGCTGGCCGGGGAGCAGGACATCAGGAATATGGGAGGCCTTCGTACGAAGCTGCCCGTGCCTTACTGGACCTTCGTCGCTGCCTCGCTCGCCATAGCCGGAGTATTCCCCTTCGCAGGTTTCTTCAGCAAGGACGAGATACTGTGGGAGACTCTGCAGGCCGGAGGCCCTCTCATGTGGGCCGTCGCGGCCGTGGGGGCTTTGATGACCTCGTTCTACGTGTTCCGGCTGCTCTTCGTGGTTTTCCACGGCAGTCCGAGGCACGGCGCCCACGTTCATGGTCCGCCTGCGTCCATGCAGATCCCGCTTGTTTGTTTGGGCGTGCTTTCTGCGCTGGGTGGAGTCCTGGGGGCTTCCATCCTCTTCGGGCGCCACTTCGTGGGAGAGTTTCTGGGGCCGGTCTTTGCAGGTTCTCCCGTTCACGAGGCGGCGGCGCATTCTTCGCACGTTCCTGCGGGAGAGATAGGGATGGCCGTCGTCTCGGTGTCCATAGCGCTTGTGGGCATGACCTTCGCATACAGACTGTACGTCACCTCGCCCGAGCTTGCGCGACGATTCAGAGAGAGGGCGGGGCGCGTCTATTGTCTTCTCGTCAACAAGTACTACGTTGACGAGGCGTACGGTGTTCTCTTCGTGAGACCCGTCGTTTCGTTCGCTTCCGTGCTCTGGCGCTTCTTCGATGTGCTCGTGATAGACGGGGCCGTCAACGGCTCCGCCACGGCCGTCGAGCGCGCCAGTCGAGTCCTGAGGAGAATCCAAACCGGCGGCGTTCAGAATTACGCGCTCTCGATCGCCCTCGGTTCGGTTCTGATGCTTGCGTTCTGGTTGTTGAGGCATTGAGACAAAGCATGAGTGGAATACCGTTGCTGACGATCGTCACCTTTCTTCCCCTGGCCGGAGCCCTTCTGATCGCTTTCGTCGGGTCGAAGAGACTCCGGCTGATCCGGAGCCTGGCCCTCGCGACGGCGGGCGTCGCCTTCGTTCTCTCGATCCCGCTCCTCGCCCGCTTCGACTCAAGCACGGCGGCCATGCAGTTCGTCGAGAAGTATCCCTGGATAAGCGCGATAGGTTCGGACTACCACATCGGCATCGACGGCATAAGCCTGTTCCTTGTCATTCTCACGACCTTTCTCACCGTTCTCTCGATCGCGGCCTCGTGGTGCTCGATCACGGATAGGGTGAGGGGCTTCATGATCTCGATGCTCGTTCTCGAGACCGGAATGATAGGCGTCTTTGTCTCTCTCGACCTGCTTCTCTTCTACGTTTTCTGGGAAGCGATGCTCGTTCCGATGTACTTGATAATCGGGGTGTGGGGAGGGCCCAGGCGCATCTACGCCGCAGTGAAGTTCATACTGTACACGCTCGCCGGAAGCCTGCTCATGCTGGTGGCAATCCTGGCGCTCTTCTTCATACATCACGGCCACACCGGTGAATACACTTTCGACCTTCTGAAACTCTACGGCACAACGATGCCCGGACGCGTTGAGCTGTGGCTGTTCCTGGCGTTCTTCCTGAGTTTTGCGATCAAGGTCCCCGTCTTCCCCTTTCACACGTGGCTTCCTGACGCCCACGTCGAGGCGCCCACCGCGGGAAGCGTGCTCCTTGCAGGCATTCTCCTCAAGATGGGCACGTACGGAGTGCTCAGATTCTGCCTGCCGCTTTTCCCGAACGCCTCCGTTCAAGCGGTCCCTGTGGTGTCGGTCCTCGCCATAGTGGGCATCATCTACGGCGCACTGGTGGCCTTTGCCCAGAAGGACGTGAAGAAGCTCGTGGCCTATTCCAGCGTGAGCCATCTGGGATTTGTGATGCTGGGGCTCTTTGCCCTCAACACGCAGGGCATCGAAGGTGGAATCCTTCAGATGGTGAATCACGGTATAAGCACCGGAGCGCTCTTTCTGATCGTGGGTATGCTCTACGACAGGCGTCACAGTAGAATGGTGGAGGATTTCGGAGGTCTGTGGGGCCGGATGCCCGTCTTCGCGGGCCTCTTCCTGCTCGTGACGCTTTCCTCGATCGCGCTGCCCGGCCTGAACGGTTTCGCGGGAGAATTCCTGATTCTTGTGGGCGCGTTCACTGAGAACGTGAGCTTTGCGGCACTGGCGGCCGTGGGCGTCATACTCTCCGCCGTCTACATGCTGTGGATGTTTCAGCGGGTCATGTTCGGTGACGCCCAGGAAAAGGACAAACACCTTTTCAAGGACGTCAGTCTGAGGGAAAAATGGATCCTCATTCCGATCGCCGTTCTCATCTTCTGGATAGGCCTGTGGCCCAACTTCTTCCTTGAAAGGATGCACGCCTCAACCGACGCTCTGCTCGAGCGGGTCAAGGGCACGAGTATGGTTGAGACTGAGGAAACCGAACGGGCGGCCGGCGGAACGATTGTCGATGTCTTGGTCCCGGATTCCCTCCGAACGGATGCCGTTCGTTCGCCCGGCACCGGCGCCGTTCGTTCGCGCACGGATTCCGGTCTTTCACCCCGGACGGGTGCCGTTTCTTCGCCGGACACAACCAGGCGCGAGGTGAGCCAGTGAATTTTGCCCCCAACTTGCCGTCAGGTTCCACGGATCTGGGCTTCCAGGCCGCTCTGCCGTTCACGCTGGTTGTTTTCTCTGCGGTTCTGGTGGTTCTCGTGGATCTGTTCCTTGACGCCTCCAGGAAGCGGCTTCTCCCCTGGCTCTCGATCCTCGGGCTGGTGGCTCCTGCGGCGGTGCTCGGAGCCTGGTGGGGTAGGGAAGTGAACGGATTCGGCGGAGTCGTGGGCCTTGACAAGCTGTCCTCGTTCTTCGAGCTGCTTTTCCTTCTGGGTACGCTGCTCGTGATCCTCGTCTCGAGCTCGTACGCAAGAAGAGAGAACGTGGAAAGAGGGGAATACTATTCGCTGCTTCTGTTCGCCACGTCAGGTGCGATGTTGATGGCGGCCGCGCTGGACTTCGTCGTCTTTTTCCTGGGGCTTGAGCTGCTCTCGGTGTCTCTCTACGTTTTGAGCGGCTTTCTGAGAGAGAGGGTCAGATCGGTTGAAGCGTCGATGAAGTACCTGGTGCTCGGAGCGTTTGCCTCCGGCTTCTTTCTGTACGGCGTGGCGCTTTTCTACGGGGCCACGGGCAGCACGGCGTACGCGGGCATGCAGGCCATGCTCCAGTCCGCGTCCGAGGTGCCCTCGACCCTGGTCTACGGAGCGTCGGCGCTTCTCCTCGTGGGGCTCTGCTTCAAGATGGGGGCCGTCCCGTTTCACATGTGGGTTCCGGACGTGTACGAAGGAGCACCGACGTCCGTCACCGCTTACCTGGCCACTGTCTCGAAGGCCGCAGCTTTCGCGGCCTTCCTGAGGATTTTCGGGACGGGACTCGCGTCGGTGCAGGTTGATCTTGCCAAGGTACTGTGGGTAGTGGCCGTGGCAACCATGACGCTGGGCAACGTGGCCGCGCTGGCGCAGACAAACGTGAAGCGAATGCTGGCATATTCCAGCGTGGCGCACGCGGGCTACCTTCTCGTGGCCCTCACGGCGGCCGGAGAAGCAGGGTACGCCAGCGTTCTCTTCTACACGCTCACCTACATGTTCATGACGCTGGGCGCCTTCGCCGTTATCACGGTTCTCAGGCGGGAGGACGCTGAGGCCCTCGAGATCGGACACTACTCCGGTCTGGCCAGGCGTTATCCGTTCGTGTCGGCGGCCATGGCTCTTTTCATGGTGGCGCTCTCCGGCATACCGCCCACGGGCGGCTTCTTCGCCAAGTTCTACGTGTTCAGCGCCGCCGTGAGGGCCGGCTACGTGGACCTTGCCGTCATAGGGGTGTTGAACAGCCTGGTCTCGGCCTACTTCTATCTGAGAATCGTGTTCTTGATGTACATGAAGGAAGAGGGCGAGAGAATCGACCATTCTCTCTCCCTCTCGACTGCGACCGCAATTGTGATATGCATTCTCGGAATCCTGCTCACGGGCTTGGTCCCCTCCGGCTTTGCAGGGCTTGCGGCCTCCTCCGTGGCCGCAATCTTCTGATTGCTCCTTCCGGGTAGAACGATTCCCCCCCCCGTCAGTCCGGGATTCTCAGTGGGTGGCGCTCTCAGTGGGTGGAACTCTCAGTGGGGGGTCAGTGGATGGAACTCTCAGTGAGTCAGCATGGAGAAGGCATTCTCCACCACCGACATATTGTCGCTCCAGAGTGCCTTGTCGTCCACGATCGCTCTGTTCTTCTCCGCCGCCTGCTCTACGAGGTCTCTCCTGGACAAAGCGCCGGCGATCGCCTGTGCCAGCGAAGACGTGTTCCCGACTCTGAAGAGGAGTCCGTTAACGCCGTTTTCCACCCACTCCCTGTTTCCCGCGATGTCGCTCACGACGGGGAAGGCGCCGCACGCCATGGCCTCCAGAAGGGACACCGACGTGCTGTCTGAGGTGGACGTAGAAACGTAGACCGTGGACTGCTTCAGAAGACTCGCCAGTTGAACGGGGGAGAGCCAGCCCGTGAACTGCACCGCTGCGGAGACCCCGATCTGTCTCGCGAGATCGGAGAGACGCTGCCGCTCAGAACCCTCACCGGCTATCACGAATTTGGCTTCCGGCGCACACCTCAGTATCTCGGGCATCGCCTCCACGAACTGTGCGACGTTGTACAGCGGTTCCAGCTGTCTCGTGCTGACCACGGTCGGTACCTGAGGCCAGGCACCGGCCCTGCCCTCCGTGTTGAAGAGCGCCGCGTCGATTCCCATCGGGACGGTGAGGATCTTGGCGGGTTCCACGCCGAAGGAGACGATCTTTTCGGTCATCATCCAGGCGTCGGAGGTGACCAAGTTCACCCTGGAAAAAGTGTACCTTGTCCTCCACGCGTGAAAAGGGCTTCTTCGCGGCACCACAAGAACGTCCGAGCCCATCGTGGTCACGACCAGAGGTCTCACTCCCAGAAGGGCGGCGACGAAACCGTAGTTAGGCACGAAGAGGGCATTCACAAGGTCGGGCTTGAAACTGCGGATCAGGCTGGAGACAAGAACCGTCGAAAGCGGGTACCTGACGAACGGGGGCAGACCCGGCATGTGGACGTGGTGAAAGGGACACTTGAACTTCTGTCCCTTCTCCAGGCTAACGACGAAACACTCGTGTCCTCGGTCGACGAAGTAGTCGACCCATCTGGCGACGTGATTCATCGAGGCATCGCCGAGGAAGCAAATCTTCATCCTCAACCTCCCGCCGTTAATGGTCGGAGCAAGCGCATCGGAGGCCTCGAATAGAGCGATTCAGAAGTCAAGGGCGAAGACATGCTATCACGCGGAGGAGAAGACGTCAAGCCCGCCGTCCGCACAACGTGATATCGGGCCGCGCCATTGCGACGATGAGGGCGTGAGCCGCCGGGGCCGACCTTGTTGACATTGGAGCGGCGCCGTGGTAAGAGTCGCTGCGTCGAAATGCGAGCGGATGAAGTTCTTTCCGCTGCTTTTTCTCGGCCCCAAAGCAAGGAGGTATACGATGTTTGCGCAGAGGCGTAGCTATGTATTTGTGATGGCATTCCTTCTTTCCGCCGCGTTGATGGCCGGCGGCTGCAGTGACGACGGCGCATCGAAGCCCGAGCGTGATACTACGCCTCCCTTGCTCGTCTCGGTCACGGCGGTGGACGACACGCACGTGAGCGTTCTGTTCAACGAAGGCCTTGACGAGTCGTCGGCCGAGGATACCGGGAACTACTTAATCCCGCGGGTTGCGGTAGAGGAAACGCTGGATGTCTTGGGCGCGGTGCTGATGCCGGATCTCAAGACGGTGTCTATTGAGACTTCTCCACAGCTTGACGTCGAGTACAGACTCACGGCAGGCGGCATCAAGGACCTCGCTGGGAACGCCGCGGTCACCCAGTTCAAGATATTCAACGGCACGACGGTCGGGGACACCACGGCTCCCGTGGTAACGAAAACCGTGCCTGATGACGGAGAAAGAAACGCCGGTACGGCGGAGCCGATCGTGGTGGAGTTCAGCGAGAGAATGAACCGCAGCTCCGCCGAGAGCGCGTTTTGGCTTCAGTACGCGGGACAGGACCCTTACATGATCGTCGGAAGCGACTTCAGCTGGGAGGCCAACGACACCAGAATGATCGTCGTCCCCCCGTTCCCTCTCGTGAACTTCGCGTGCTACGGGGCCGGCGTCGAGACGGGCGCAATGGACGTGTCGGGGAATCATCTTTCCTCGGCGCACTCGTGGACCTTTTGCACGGGTGATCCGGGAGCCATTTCCGGCAGGATCAGTTATTCGGGTCCCGGCGGGACGGCCGGCGTTCAAATACGCGTCTTCACGGATGCCTGCCTGTCGGAGACGATAGCGTGGGTCGAGATAGACTCTCCGGGAGACTACGTTGTCGGGCCTCTGACGCCGGGGACCTACTACATCGGCGCCTTCATGGATTTCAACGGTTCGAGCGAGCCCGATGTCGGCGAGCCCGCGGGCATGTACGACCCGAACGAGGACGGAGTGGCGGACCCGATCGTCGTGTCGGCCGGCCAGACGCGCACCGGTATTTCCTTCGCGCTGGAGTACGTGTTTCAGCTCTCGACCATATCGGGCAGCGTCTCGAAGAATCCGGGCGTGACGGATACCGATACCACGTACGTGCTTCTGTTCCTGGAGGATCCCACTCAGGGAGACGGAGGCGAGCCCGCCCTTGCGGCGATAATCCCGAACGGGACGGGGCAGTACACGACCATTCCCGTGCCTTTCGGCTGTTACTACGTGATCTGCTTCATGGATTTGAACGGAAACCGCGAGCTGGACTTCTCCGGCGATACGCCGGCGGAACCGATCGGATTCTACGGGGAGATGCAGGGCTCGACGCCCGTCTTGACCCCGGTCTTCCTGATAGAGAACAAGACGGGCATCAACATGACTCTCTTCTACATGACAGGCCCTACCCCGCCTCAAGGCTTCTACGGAACACTCAAGGGCGCCCTGGTGGGAAGTGCGGCACTGAAGGGAGCCCCGGGAGGTCAGCATGCCAGACTGCCCTTCGCTCGATGAGAACGCAGCAGGTTGCACGTGCACCTACGAGCCCTGCCCGAGGAAGGGCAGGTGCTGCGAGTGCGTTCAGTATCACAAAAGCATGGGGGAGGCTCCGGGATGCCTTTTCCCGGCGTCTGCCGAGAGAACCTACGATAGGTCTCTCAAACACCTGGCCAGGGTAGTGGGGGGCTAGTATCCCTTTCTTCTGTCCACTTGGAAGAGAAGGGGGCGGCCGGCAAGGAACCTTCTCACGTTCTCTGCGAAGTGAGGCACAAACTCGTCAGGTTTCGTGAGCGCCCCGTAGTGAGGAGTCACTATGGAGTTGGGGAGGGTCCAAAGGGCGCTGTCGGCCGGCAGTGGTTCCGTCGAGAACACGTCGGACACGTATCCCCCGAGCTGCCCCGCCTCGAGCGCGTGCACGAGGCTTTCTTCGTTGACGATTCTTCCTCTGCCGACGTTGACTATCCAGCACGTGGGCCTGAGGAGCGAGAGCTCCGGCGCGCCTATGAGGTTTCTGGTTTCCGGGGTGAGAGGAAGGGTCATCACCAGGAAGTCCAGCTCGGGCAGGAAGCTCGACAGCTCGTCCCTTCCGAAGACTCGCTCCGCCTCGTCACAGGGGACGGCGGTCCTCCTCATTCCCCATACCCGCATGTCGAGCGCCCTCGCCGCTTTCGCCACGCGAGTCCCTATCGTGCCCATCCCGAGTATCCCCATGAGCTTCCCGGCCACCTCCGCACGCTGCGGGACGACCCAGAGCCTCTTGGCCCTGTTCGACACAATCTCTTCCACACGCAGCGAGACGGAGAGAACGTAGCCGAGCACGTATTCTGTGATGAGCCTCCCGAAAATGGGAGGGGCCTTTGTAATCACGACGTCCTCGGACAGCTCCGACACCAGGAGGTGGTCGACTCCCGCCCCGGTCGACGCCACCCAGCGAACGCCGGTGGCCGCGCGCAGAATCTCCTTCGGGAACCGCCACGCAAGAATCACTCCGACGTCGTCCAGGGACGGGGGAATCTCCGCCTTGTCTCTCGCCGCGACTATCTGGATGCCGGGGAGCTCTTCGCGAATGAGCCTCGCGTATTCCGGGGCCCTCTCGTGGACTATGAGAAGCTTCAACACCGTTATCCTCCTGCACTTCTCGCGGGCGCGTTGGCCCACCCGCGCGGGCGGGCGCTTCGAGCTCGCTACGGGACGCCCGCCCGTCGAAACAGGGCTATCTCGACTCCCTCCAGCCGGTGAACGCTTCCCGGCTCGAAGAGCCTCCTGAAGAGGGCAATCACCTTTCCGTCGGGATCGACTTCCCAGTGTCTGGAAATCACCAGACACACTGCGCTCGCTCCGGCCGATTCGCGCCGGACAAGAGCCTCGAGCTGAACGTCGTCGGTCACGGTCTCCCGGTACAGCGGGACCAGCCGCGCCTGCCCCTTCAGGTAGTAGACGAGAGGTTCGTAAGTGCCCTCGGTGAAAACGACGCTTCCCTCACCGCAGGCCGGCGCCAGGACCGCGGCCGCCGCCCTGAAATCCTCCTTCCCGTATCTCGGCGCGTGGAAGTGATTCCAGAGAGAGATCGACATCGTGCCGAAGATGAGCGCGCCGACGAGGACGCGCAGAGTGACTCCGCGCAAGCGGCTGAGTCCGTGCGCAACCAGCAAGACGTAAGCCGGCATCGCGATCATCACATATCTAGGATTAAAGGGTTTGAAATTCTTGATCCCGAAGAAAGAGATGATCGCAAGAGGCACTGCCATCCAGAGGAGTAGAAACGCAAGAAGCCTTCTGTCCCTCCTCAGCGAGAGAACGCCGGCGACGAAGGCGGCGGAAAACCCTATTGCCGCAGGCAGGACGAGAGGCAGGTGCCTGGTCATGTCTGAGAGCCGGACGGACTCGTGGAGGTCTCTCAGGCTCGGTCCCAGCGAGTAACCCACCGAAAAGACGAAGAAGGTGTACGGAAGCGCGAAGGGCGTGAATGTGGTGACCCCCCGCAGACTCTGTGATGCGGGGTAGGCATCGGTCCGCACCAGTCTGTGAAGCTCGATTTTCTGGACGATTTGCGACAGCCACGGTGCGAGCAGCAGCATCAGGAGCAGGTTTGCCAGCAGCAGTTTCCTGAACGAGAGCCTTCTGGGAAGAAAAAGGAAGAGCAGGTCCTGGACGATGAGCAGAAACGCCGTGCTCATGTTGCAGAGAAACGCCGCCAGTGTAAACAGAACGTACCGTCCGAAAACGCCGCGATTGGGCGAGGACAGAAGCGAGAGATAGCTGTCGAGCGACAGAGCCGAGAAGAAGAGCAGCATGCTGTAGTTTCTGATCTCCTGCGCGTACCAAACGTGAAAGGGCGACAGCACCAGGACGGCGAGGGCCGTTGCCGCGGTGCGAAAACCCGCCAGCCTCAGGACAAGTCTGTATATCGCCGCCAGGGAGAGCACGCTGAACGCAACGGAGGGCAGCCTGAGCGCAAACTCGCCGTGGCCCGCCACCTTCGACCAGAGAAAGAGGAGAAGCGACTGAAGGGGACCGTGAAGGTTCTCAAAGACGTCGACGGCGTGAAGCGGGGCGGTGATGCCGCTCGAGGAGAGGGTCAGCATTTCGTCGACCCAGATGCTCTGGCCGGAGAGGCGATAAAGCCTCAGCGCGAGCGCAACCAGCAGCAGGCCCAGGACGAACAGTCGTTCAGTGCGGCTGCCCGGTGCGGGAAGACGACCCTTATCGGTGGTTTCATCAAGCATAACGTTCAGGTACTCGGTGCCATTTCATCACAACGTTTTGCTGGCTTTTCCACTGGATAGCTGGCACAATATCATGCTATTCGCCCCGCGGTCAAGACTGTACGGCGGAAGTTCCGATCGAGCCGCGACGGGCGGTCCGCCTGATGTTGCCGCGGGCCGAAGGGCGTTGACACGACCGGCCGCTTTGTGCGAGTCTAGTTGCCTCTGGAACCCTTCAGAAAGGAGCGTTCGGTGGGAAGGTACCTTGCCACGTCAGAATCTGTGACCGAGGGACACCCTGACAAGATATGTGATCAAATCTCTGACGCGGTGCTCGATGCGATACTCAGGCAGGATGCATTCGCGCGGGTGGCCTGTGAAACGCTTGCGACGACCGGCCTCGTTCTTGTGACGGGAGAGATCACGACCAAGTGCTACGTCGACATCACAGCGGTCGTCCGCCAGACGCTGAAGGACATCGGCTACTGCGACTCCGCCTTCGGCTTCGACTACCAGACCTGCGCCGTGATCGTGATGATAGAGGAGCAGTCGCCGGAGATAGCGCTTGCGGTTGACAGAAAGGGCGCCGGCGACCAAGGGATGATGGTCGGCTACGCGACTGACGAGTCGAGGAGCCTGGGTTTCTCGTCGGAATACATGCCGATCCCCATCTTCGTTGCCCACAGACTCACCAGGCGTCTGGCGGAAGTGAGAAAGGCAGGCACGCTTTCTTACCTCAGACCTGACGGAAAGAGCCAGGTCACCGTGGAGTACGATTCCGGAAGGCCTCTCTCGCTTCAGACGCTTGTGCTTTCGGCCCAGCACTCCGACGGAGTGGAATTGGAACAGCTGAGGACGGACCTGAAGACACACGTTGTGGACGAGGTGCTCAGTTCGCTGAAGCTGAATTCCGGGGGCGTGAAGTGCCTTATCAATCCCGCCGGTACTTTCGTGCTGGGTGGGCCGCGCGCCGATGTCGGACTGACGGGACGCAAGATTGTCGTGGACTCCTACGGCGTTTCTGCCAGAACCGGCGGCGCCGCGCTCTCGGGAAAGGACCCCACTAAGACCGACAGGTCCGCCTCGTACGCCGCCAGGTACGTTGCCAAGAACGTGGTCGCGGCCGGGCTTGCGGAGCGCTGCGAGATTCAGCTGGCTTACGTCATAGGGATCGAGGAACCGGTTTCAGTTACTGCTCACACTCTGGGGACCGGCAAGCTGGATGACGAGAAACTCGCAGGTGTCGTGCGGGACGTGTTTGATCTCACCCCGGCGGGAATAATCGAGGCTCTGGACCTTCGCAGGCCGATATTCGGGCCCACCTCGGCCTACGGGCATTTTGGAAGGACGGAAGATGGGTTTACATGGGAGGTCTGTGACAGGGTCGAGGACTTGAAGAAGGCGGCGTCCAGACGGTGAGCCCGTCCCGTCAAGCATAGAGGTTGGCGATCATGAAGGAAAGAAAACTGGGATTTGCCACAATCGCGATTCACGGACGAAAGCGCATAGACAAACACGAGGCGGAGACTCCGATCCGGGCCGTCTCGACGCCGATCTTCCAGAGCTCCACTTTCGCCTTCGAGAGCGCGGAACAGGGCGCTGCGATATTCGCGGGCGAGCAGGAGGGATATTTCTACACCAGAATGGGGAACCCGACGCAGACTGCTCTCGAACGGGAAATGGCCTTTCTCGAGGGGGGCGACGCCGCCCTTGCAATGGCTTCCGGCATGGCTGCTACGACCACGCTGGTCCTGAGTTTCGTCAGAACGGGTGAGAAGGTTGTTGCGTCTGACACGCTCTACGGGGGTACTCACCAGCTTTTCACAAAGACTCTGCCCAGAGTGGGTATAGAGGTCGTCGAGGTGGACGCCTCGGACTCTGCGAACGTTGAGGCGGCGCTGGACGAGAGAACGAGACTCATCTTCGTCGAAACACCAGCCAATCCCACTCTCAAGCTCGTCGACATCGCCGCGGTCAGCGAAATCGCCAAGCGCCACGGGATACTGTTCGCAGTGGACAACACCTTCTGCACCCCATACTACCAGAACCCCATTCAGCTGGGAGCGGACTTTGTGATACATAGTGCGACAAAGTACATCGGTGGACACGGGGACACGGTGGCCGGCGTCATCGTGGGGCCTGGAGACAAGATCAAGGAGATGAAGAAGGAGTTCCTGAGAGACCTCGGAGGTGTGATCAGCCCCTTCAATGCCTGGCTCCTGCTGAGAGGGCTCAAGACCCTGCCGGTGCGAATGGAAAAGCACTCGGAGAACGCGACTGAGATCGCCCAGTTCCTCTCTTTTCACCCGAAAGTGCGGAGGGTGTGGTTTCCCTGGCTGCGAACGCACCCTCAGTACGAGCTGGCGCGCAAGCAGATGCGGGGGCCGAGCGGGATGATAGCCTTTGAGTTGAAGGGGGGAAGGGAAGCCGGAAGGACGCTCATGAACGGCGTGGAGCTCTGCGTGCTTGCCGTGAGCCTCGGCGACGTCGACACGCTCATCCAGCATCCTGCCACGATGACACATTCGTCTTACACGGCCGAGGAACTTGAGGAAGTCGGTATAACGGAGGGCCTGGTACGGCTCTCCGTCGGTTTGGAGGACGTCGAGGACATAATCTACGATTTGCGGCGGGCAATGAGCCGCATCTGAGAGTTCCGTAATGAGAGCACTGTTTGAGCTTTTTGGTCGTTCTCCTTTCGGCCCGCTTCTCGAGCACATGCAGAGGGTGAGGGAGTGTGTTGTGCAGATGAAACCTCTGTTTCTGGCTCTCACCAAGCAGGACTATGCGGAAGTCGAGAGGATCGCGCAGCACATCTCGGAGCTTGAGCACCAGGCCGACGTCATCAAGAACGACATCCGCGATCATCTCCCTCGCAGCTACTTCCTGCCCGTGCGGAGGGCCGACATCCTGAGCTTCTTGAGAGAGCAGGACGAGATTGCCGATGCGGCGGAGGACGTCGCCGTTCTTCTCACGATGAGACTGATGCAGGTCCCTCCCCGGTGCGAGCCGCAGTTGATGCACCTCGTGGACGAGGTCCTTGAGACCTGTGCGCTTGCCTTCGAAGCGTGCAGCGAGTTCAAGCAGCTTCTCGAGAGCGGGTTCGGAGGTCCGGAAGCCGAGAAAGTCGTCAAGATCGTCGAGCAGGTCAGTCTCAAAGAATGGGAAGCGGACTGTGTTCAGATGAACATAGCCAGACAGATGTTCAAGGTCGAGAAGGAAATGGAACCCGTTTCGATCGCCATTTGGATTCAGGTGTTCGGGGAGCTTGGGCAGATGGCGAATCACGCCGAGAACATGGGTGACCTGCTGAGAATGATGATTTCCAGAAGTTAGTGCCGGCTTCTCAGGTTCAGGAAGGTTCGTCCGGATGCCACTGAGTTCAGTACTTCTTCTGCTGGGCACGTTCGGCTGCATATACATGGCTTGGAGCATCGGTGCCAACGATGCCGCCAACGCGATGGGCACGTCCGTTGGCGCCAAATCCATCACCCTCCGCCAGGCGATCATCATTTCGGGGATCTTTGAGTTTGCGGGCGCCTTCCTCGTGGGGAGTCACGTAACGACGACCGTCCGCAAGGGCATAGTGGACGTGTCCGCCTTCACCGACAAACCCGTCGAGCTCGCCCTGGGGATGTTCGCGGCACTTCTGGCGGCCGCGATCTGGTTGAACATCGCGACCAACCTCAAGCTCCCGGTGTCCACCACTCATTCCATCGTGGGGGCGGTGGTCGGTTTCGGCCTTATTGGTGCCGGAATTCACGAAATCCACTGGACCAAGCTCGGCGTTATTGCCTCGAGCTGGATCGTCTCTCCGCTTGTCGGGGGCCTGGCCGGGTTCGCGAATTTCATGGTTCTGAGGCAGGTCATCCTCAGGGCCCGCGACCCCGTCATCGCCACGAAACGATACGGGCCGCTGTTCATATTCCCCGTCTTTGTCGTTCTGACGCTCGCGACGATATACAAGGGGTTCGAGAACCTCAATCTCAGCTTTACTGTCGGCCGGGCGATCGTCCTCGCTCTCGCGGTCGGCGGGTTCGCGAGTCTCACGGGGTATCTGCTGCTCAAACGGACCACTGCATCCCCCGGCAACGGATTCGGTTTCACCGAGAAAGCCTTCGGGTACCTCCAGGTGATAACGGCGTGCTACATGGCCTTCGCCCACGGTGCAAACGACGTTGCCAACGCAGTGGGACCCATGGCTGCGATCTCGATCGTCGCCAGGACCGGAGCCGTGGATGCTAGTGTGCCCGTTCCCACGTGGTTGCTTGTGTTGGGGGGGATCGGTATCGTCCTCGGTGTTGCAACCATGGGTTACAAGGTCATCCAGACGATAGGCCGCAGGATAACCGACCTGACGCCTACCAGAGGCTTCTGTGCCGAGATGGCTGCTGCGACGACCGTTCTCGTAGCGTCCAAGCTCGGCCTGCCCATCTCCACCACGCACACCGTCGTGGGTGCCGTGATCGGCGTGGGGTTTGCCCGCGGAATCAGTGCCCTCAATCTCCGAGTCATCAAGAACATACTCCTGTCCTGGGCTCTCGAGATTCCCATCACTGCGGCCCTCTCCGTTCTGCTTTTCCTCGTCATGTCTTTCCTATTTTTGTGATATGCGCGGTCGTATCTACCTATCCTGAGGCGGGATTCTGTGGGGTCGTCCCGGCAGGGGAGAGTCGCGAGGTGTCGTAGAGCCACGCGGCATGGTAGAGTGACCTGGCATGGTAGAGTCACGCGGCCGGAGAGCTCACGGTCCGCTATTTGCCCAGGCGTTTCCTGAACTTCTCCGTCAGAAGCGGGACTATTCTGAACAAGTCTCCGGCGATGCCGTACGTGGCCACCTTGAAGATGGGTGCATCCGGGTCCTTGTTTATGGCCACTATGATGTCCGACGTCTGCATGCCCGCCAGGTGCTGTATGGCACCGGAGATTCCGCAGGCCACGTAGAGCTTGGGCCTCACGGTCTTGCCGGTCTGACCGACCTGATGCGGATAGGAAATCCACCCTGCGTCCACCGCCGCACGAGACGCCCCGACGGCCCCACCCAGAGCCTTCGCAAGCTCCTCTATCAGCGGGAAGTGCTTCGGGTCACCGAGTCCGCGTCCACCTGAGACAATCACGTTGGCGTCCGCAAGGTTCACGGTCGGACCCTCTTCCTTGACGAACCCGAGAACCTTCGTGAAGAAGTCCTCTTCGTTCAGGGCCACGTCTCCTGACACGACCTGTCCCTTCCTCCCTTCCGTCCGGCCGGGAAGCTCCATCACCTTGGGTCTGACCGTGGCCATCTGAGGTCTGTGTCTCTTGCAGAGAATCTGGGCCATGATGTTGCCGCCGAACGCGGGCCTGGTCTGAAGAAGGTTCTTGCCGTCGGGCTCTATCTCGAGACCGGTGCAATCGGCGGTGAGACCGGTCCCGATCTCCGTCGCAAGAGCTCCGGCGAAATCCCTGCCGGTCGTCGTGGCCCCGAGAAGGACGACCGCCGGCTTGTGCTTGCGGATGAGAAGAGAGGTCGCTTCCACGTACGGGTCCGTCCTGTACGTTCGCAGGACAGGATTCTGGACAAGGTAAGCCACGTCGGCCCCGTAGGAGAAGACTTCGTCACAGAGATGTGAAACTCCGTCTCCCAGTATCACTGCGCCGAGCCGGTTTCCAAGAGCGTCTGCAAGCTCCCGTCCCTTTCCGAGAAGCTCCAGCGCCACGTGCGAGACGCCGTTCTTGCCGTGCTCTACGACCACCCACACGTCTTTGTAATCACTCAGGTCGACTGCCGGCGCGAGCTCCGGCCTCTCCAGAATCAGGGCCTCCGTGGGACACGAACTCAGGCAGGCACCGCAGTCGTTGCAGTTGTCGCCGATTGCGACGACGTCGCCCGCCAGCGAAAGGGCGCCGAACGGGCAAGTGTCCACGCACACACCGCAGCCGGTACACGATTCTTCGTCAAGTCTCAGGTTTGGCACGACGTCCCTCTCACACTATTTCAGGGCGTGTGGCATCACACGCTCACGGAGCAAAAGGTCACAGGAACTTCGCTTCCATCAGCTTCTGAACAAGAAGGTCACAGGCCTCCTCAGGCTCGCCCTCCAGGATCTGGCCGCCCTCTCTGGGTTGAGGAGTGAAGATCTTGACGACCTCCGTGGCGGAACCTGCAAGGCCTATCTTCGATTCTTCGCAATTGAGGTCGTTCGGGCCGAGCACCGGGATCTGGGCCTGCGACGCCTTCCTTATGCCGATGAGAGTCCTGAAGCGGGGCTGGTTTATGTCCTTGACGACGGTAAGCAGGGCGGGGAGTCTGGCTTCCACGACCTCCTTTCCTGCCTCGAGCATCCTCTCAACCACGACTCTCTTCGCCTCGAAGTCTATTTCTCTGATCTTGGAAACGTACGTGAGCTGAGGAATTCCGAGTCGCCGTGCAATCCCCGGTCCCACCTGCGCCGTGTCGCCGTCGATGGCCTGCTTGCCGCAGACGATGATGTCGCGTTCCGGGGTCTTGACGTCGATTGCCTTGGCCAGAGTGTAGGACGTCGCCCAGGTGTCGGCCCCGGCGAAGGCCTTGTCGCTCAGAAGCAAAGCCACGTCGGCTCCCATGGCGAGTGCCTCCCGCAGAGCGTCCGCCGCCTGAGGAGGTCCCATCGTCACGACAGTCACTGTGCCGCCGAACTTGTCCTTGAGCAGAAGGGCCTCTTCGATCGCGTAAAGATCGAAGGGATTGACCATGCTGGGAATCCCCTCGCGTATGAGTGTGTTGGTGCGAGGGTCTATGCCCACGTTGGGGGTTTCGGGGACCTGTTTTATGCAGACAACGGCGTGCATCGCTTCCTCCGCGGCTACCACGGACAACGCAGTAAACACTCAAACATAACATTGGCTCTGGCGTTGTGTCAAGAAAGGCGATAGTATGCGCGTCAGGCGATTGGAGTGAGTGAGCCATGGCGGACGAAAAAGGCTTTCACATGAAGCCGGAAGAATTCTCGCGCTGCGGCCGGGCACTGCTGGATTGGATCAGAGGCTATCAAACCCGTCTCGAGTCCATGCCGGTCCTTTCCAGGGTTCGACCTGGAGAAATCGCGGCCTCTCTTCCTGCCGAAGCCCCCGCGAAGGGGGAGGCGTTTGACGTGATGCTCCGGGATTTCGAGAGACTCATACTTCCCGGCGTCACCCACTGGCAGTCACCCAACTTCTTTGCATTCTTCCCGGCCAACGTGTCCGGGCCGTCAATACTCGGGGAGCTGCTCTCCGCGGGCCTGGGAGTGCAGGGCATGTCGTGGGTCTCGAGTCCCGCCTGTACCGAACTTGAGACCCGCGTGCTGGACTGGCTGGTCGACATGCTGGGCCTTCCCTCCAAGTTCAAATCGACTGAGGCCGGCGGCGGGGTGATACAGGACACGGCTTCCAGTGCGACTCTGTGTGCTTTGCTGGCGGCGCGCGAGCGGGCCACCGACTTCGCTACAAACGAAAGAGGGTGTGACGGAAGACTGACCGCGTACGCTTCCACGCAGGCCCACTCGTCGGTCGAGAAGGCGGCCGGCATTGCAGGGTTGGGACGGAGGAATCTGAGACTCATCGACGTCGATGGTGATTTTGCGATGAGGCCGGCCGCGCTTGAGCGGCAGATGGAGCGGGACAGACGGGACGGGCTCACCCCCTGTTTCGCATGTGCGACGGTGGGGACCACCTCTTCGAACGCGATGGACCCCGTGCGCAGAATCGGCGAGATCTGCCGAAGACACAACGTGTGGCTCCACGTGGACGCAGCCATGTCGGGAACGGCGGCCCTGTGTCCCGAGTATCGACACATACACGACGGCGTTGAGCTGGCCGACAGCTACTGCTTCAATCCCCATAAGTGGATGTTCACGAACTTCGATTGCGACTGCTTCTACGTCGCTGACAGGGGAGTCCTCGTGCGGACACTCGGCATCTCGCCGGAATACTTAAGGACGCAGGTGGGAGAATCGGGGCAAGTGATCGACTATCGGGACTGGCACGTGCCTCTGGGCAGGCGATTTCGGGCACTCAAGCTGTGGTTCGTGATACGTCACTACGGGCAGGAGGGCCTGCGTTATCACGTCCGGCGGCACGTGAACCTTGCACAGGAGTTCTCGGGGCGGGTGAGGGAATCCCGGGCGTTCGAGCTGGCCGCGCCGGTGCCTCTCAATCTTGTCTGCTTCAGGCACGTGAAAGGGAATTCGTTCAATCAGACGCTCCTCGAGGAGCTGAACAAGAGCGGACACCTTTACATGTCGCACACGGTGCTCGACGGGAAACTCACTCTGCGATTTTGTGTGGGACAGACCCACACCGAGGCGCGTCACGTATCGCAGGCGTGGGCTCGCATCGTGGAGACGGCTTCCGAGCTCGAGAAGCGTGAGTGAGACGACGTCAGGAGGCGGAGGATGAACAAGGTTTTCGTGGTCTCTGACGGCACCGGGGGTACCGCTCAACGCGCTTTGCAGGCCGCACTCACTCAGTTCACCGGTGCACAGATGGACGTCCAGCTCAGAGGCTCGGTCAGGACGAGCCAGCAGGTGCTTGAAATCGTGGAGGAGACCTCTGCCGAAGGCGGCTTCATCGTGCACACTCTTGTTTCCAACGAACTGCGCGAGGCGATGCTCAGAGCAGGAAGGCTTCACAACGTGCAGACTATTGATTTGATGGGGCCTCTTCTTGATCGTCTCTCTCAGCAACTGGCGAAGTCTCCCGCCGAAAGGCCCGGTCTCTTTCAGGAGTTGAATGAAGAGTACTTCCGCCGCATGGAGACGATCGAGTTCGCCTTCAGGCACGACGACGGCCAGAGGGGGGAAGATCTCACCCATGCGGAAATCGTGCTGGTGGGGGTCTCGCGCACCTTCAAGACGCCCCTGAGCGTCTACCTTGCGTTCAAGGGTTGGTTCGTTGCAAACGTACCGATCGTCCTTGACATCGATCCGCCGGGAATGTTGTGGCGGCTCCCCAAGGGGCGCGTCGTCGCGCTGACCATAAACGCCGACTGGCTGGCGGCCCTGCGCCGCGTGAGGCAGAAGTACCTGGGCCAGGAGGCGGGAGAGTACGCGGACTTGCAGCACGTGCGGCGAGAGGTCATCTACGCCCTGCGAGTGTTCGAGCGTCCGCCCACGTGGCCCGTGATCGACGTCACATGCAAGCCGATCGAGGAGATCGCCTCGGAAGTGCTGGCTCTGGCGCGGCACTCCGGTCAGGGGTGAGGAGAAGCTGTTCGCAGGTATTCCCGCTCGAAGGCGAAGCCGCGAGCGGGGGCGGGCGTGGACACGGTCTCTGCGTGGGTGCTCAAAGATGCTTCTAGCGGCTTTATTTCCAGCGCATTATCGCCGTGACCTATAGTAGTGCTAGAATAGCGAATGATAGTAGGCAGGCTTGCGCGCTCCCTCGGGTATGAGCCTCAGCTTCTCGTATTCCATCTTCACGTAAAGGGCGGTTCCCCATATGCGCAGGGTATGCCGATCGTCGCCCGAAGCCGATGCGGGCTCGCGCGTGGCGGGTTGTGTTTTCGGCCGGGATTTGTTAAAGGGTACTCGTTGAAGGGAAGCGTGGGGGCACGGCACTGGCGATACCATCCTGGAGGGACTCATGGCCCGGTTCAGAAAGACATCGAGCGCGCGGTTTTCAAAGACGATGAAGTGTGTGCTTCTTTTTGTCCTGCTGGCAGCGGGATCGCGAACGTGTGTCGCGCCTTCCCGCGCCCAGGAGTTGGGTCCGGCCTTTCAGATGGAGATCACGTCCAGGTACGCAGGCGCGACGGACCATCAGGAACTGGCCGACGCCGCGTTTGACGGAACGCGCAGCCTCGTGGTCTGGATGGACGGCCGGCTGGAGTCGGGGTACGACGTCTTCGGGGCGCGAATCGACACGGCGGGCGTCGTTCTGGACAGGGGAGGGATTGCAATTTCGTGTGCCCCCGGCTTTCAATGTTCCCCCGCGGTGGCCTTTGACGGGGCCAACTATCTCGTGGTCTGGCAGGACTGGCGAAGCGGGACGGAGAGGCAGATATACGGGGCACGAGTGGACACTCTGGGCACGGTTCTGGACACCGCGGGAATCGCGATTTCCACCGTCGCGGGGTGGCAGGATTCTCCGGCGATAGCCTTCGACGGCACTAACTACCTCGTCGTGTGGGAGGACACTCGCGGGGCGGATCGCGACATATATGGAGCTCGTGTCAG